>DAHVNW010000100.1 GCA_027319095.1 bacterium
CGATCTATTTAAAGATTTTGAATCGTCCCTTCAACGGCTTGAGGAATCTTATAAAAAAACCGTAGAAAACATCGATAGCGACGTCTATAAGTTTTTTAGGGATTCGGCGATACAAAGATTTGAATTTACGGTAGAAATATTTTGGAAATTGTTAAAGAATGTACTCAAAGAAAATGAAGGCATTACATGTAATTCCCCGAAATCCTGCATTAGAGAATTTTTCGCTTCCGGCTATATAAATGAAGACAATGCAAAACTATTCATGGAAATGATCGACGATAGAAATATGACTTCCCATACTTATCATGAAGAAGTTGCAGAAATAATATTTTCCAAATTAAAAAATTACTTAGACGGCATGAATTTAGTATATGAAAAGATACAGTAATTGAAATTAATTTGAAACCTTCTAGGGCAGAAAATGCAGTCTTGAGTATGTGAAAAAATAAATCATGCGCTTTTTATATCTTTTAAAAAGTAGGAATAAATAATTTGATGGAAAATATTTTTTGTGTTACGTTAATAATTGATGAAAGATGAAAATAAATCTATATAAATTTATTAACTAGAATAATTTTATCTGTTTATCCGTCTTACTTTAAATGTTAAGGGTTAAAACTTATAATTGAGATTAATGGTTTGTCCGTTGGTATCGACGGATACGTGCCTGAGTATTTTTATATTTATATTTATAATTATAATAACCTGTTCTTGATTTTTTATGTTTTATTTTTATATGGTCTTTAAATGCCTAATTTTTTAATAAAATCTGCTATTAGAACCATATTCTTCTGCTGAAAAAGGCATGCTTTTTCAATTCCGCAGAAGAATATATCGCCGAATGATGTAATTTTTTCGTGTCCTTTAACGGACATGCTTGTAGTGTCCATAATAATAAACCTCCAAAATAAGTAAATAAGAATTAATTAAAGGTGCCAAATTTATTT
>DAHVNW010000101.1:0-496 GCA_027319095.1 bacterium
TTATATCGATAATAATAAGGTCGAAAATATTTCCTTCGGTAATTTTATCCAATGCGTCCCTGCCGTTTTCTGCTATAGTTACGCCGGCGTCAAAAGACGATTGTATAATAATTCTCACAAGTTCCGAATGCATCCTGTTGTCTTCTACCAGAAGAATATTTTTTTTGGGAATAATTCTGTTCGCTAAATTTATCATAGCATTATCCTTAATAAATAACAGCCGTTGGATTAATTTTGATATATTATGTAATACCGTTTTTTAATATTATTACTTATTCTTTCTTTTTTCAAGTTCTTCCTGCTTAGTTTTGCAGGCAATGCATAGAGTAGCTTCCGGCCTGTATTCCAATCTTTTTTCGGAAATTTCTCCGCCGCATTCGTCGCATATTCCGTAAGTTCCGTTTTCTATTCTGGACAGCGCTTCCTGTATTTTAGGAATCAGTTTCCTTTCTCTGTCGCGTATCCTGAGTTCGAAGTTTCTGTCGGATTCTAAAGT
>DAHVNW010000101.1:506-943 GCA_027319095.1 bacterium
AAGTCGCCCTGTCGTTAGGGTCGGGAAAATTATCGTCTTCTTTCGTCATGCTGTCGACGGTTTTAAGAGCATCGTCGAGCAAAGACTCTAATTTTTTGTTTAAAATATTTTTAAAATGTAAAAGCTTTTCTTCCGTCACGGAAATTATACCCCCGCCTTTTTATAATATAATTTTATAATATAATTTGTTGTTTAGTTATAAAAATTATAACATAATTTTAATTTTTAAAAAATATCTATATTTAGCTATATTTTTTTATTAGCGTATAATTATTGGTTCTCTGCGCAGGAATAAAACCGGCGTCCTTAACCAGCCGAACCATTAATTTTTCATCGACTGTTCTGTTTGCCGTTCCCGCCGCTTTTACTACGTTTTCTTCAAGCATTGTGGAACCCATATCGTTAGCTCCGAAACTTAACGCGATCTGCCCCATTTT
>DAHVNW010000102.1 GCA_027319095.1 bacterium
AAGGCAGGGTGCTTGCAAAAAAAACCGGACACGATATGAATTCAAAAATAGTGAAAAAAATAGGAGAGTGTTTAATAACCCCGAATGCCCAGCTTGGAAAAAAAGAAGAGGCTAATTTTATTGCCGTAGGAAAAACCGCCGCAACCCTTTTTGCATAGGATTATATACGTATTAGAATATTTGAATAGTTTAATATATAATAAATTTTTTTTAAAAAATTTATAATTTTTCTTGACAAGTTTATAGGATATATGATAACTTAAAATTTACGTTCAAAAAAAGGAGTTTTTAAATCAACGGTTTTTAGCTTCAAACGAGATAGATTCTATAGGGGGACTATAGAAATTAAAGTAATTAAGGTTTATTTAGACTTCAAAAATTAAAAAAAAACCAAAATTAAGGGAGGTAAAGATGAAAAAAAGATTTTCATTGCCGGCATTGGCAGTAGCAGTCGCAATAGCCGGTTTTTTAAGTTTGACAATGGCTCCTAAGTCTTTTGCCGCGGCACAGGCAGCAAAAAAAGGAGTCAGTTTTTCGCTGAGCGGACAGTTTATCGGCAGGGCGTTCTGGGCGCAGAATCAGGCAGAAGACTTTATCAATTCTGCAGGCTATCCGACAAGAAACAGCTTTCAGAATTTTACTCAGAGGTTAAGATTAAATGCTAACATTAGTTACGGTAACGCGGGCGGAGGTATGCCTCTAGTGAGCGTTCCGATGCAGTTTGACATGACAAACGATTATAATCCTACGGGATTAGCGCCGAACGGTTACGGCACGAACGGCTGGGATACTTTAGGATATTCTCCTGCGCCGCTCGGCTTTAACCATGATTTTGCCACCTTCGGTTTAAGGCAGGCATACTTAAGGTTAGTAACGCCTGTAGGTATGTGGATGTTCGGG
>DAHVNW010000103.1 GCA_027319095.1 bacterium
GGCGATTCCGGCGCTTATGCCGACAGGATTATTCTTGAAAGCGACCCTGCGTCAGTTATAGAAGGAATAATTATAGCCGGATTAATAACCGGCGCCGAATACGGTTTTATTTATTTGAGAGCGGAATACGGGGGAGCTAAACAGGTAATCGAAAGCATCCTCGGTTTATTGAAAGACGACGGCTATCTCGGCAGCGATATTTTAGGTTCAGGTTTTAGATTTAATATCGATTTAATAACCGGAGCAGGAAGTTACGTCAGCGGCGAAGAAACCGTCCTTATGGAAAGCATAGAAAATAAAAGGGGAACGGTAAGGCAGAGACCGCCTGTTCCTGCAGTCAGCGGCTTATACGGGAAGCCCACCGTTATTAATAACGTATTGACGTTTGCTTATGCCGTTTATATTCTTAAAGGTAATTCTAATTTAGAATACTTCCTATCTTTAGGTACGGAAAATTCTAAAGGTACTATGCCTTTTCAGGTTTCGGGAGCGGTTAATAATCCCGGAATTTTTGAATTGCCCTTCGGCGTTACACTGAGAGAACTTTTAAAACTTGCGGAAGCGGATGAAAATGCCGAAACGGTTCAGATAGGCGGACCGCTCGGCGCTTATTTCCCGTTAAGCGGTGAGTTTCTCGATTTAAAGCTTTCCTATGAAGGCGTGTCGGAAAAAGGCGGATTGCTGGGCCACGGAGGCATCGTAGTTTTCAACGACAGGACGGATATGAAATACAGGCTTTTGAGCTCCTTAGATTTTTTTATAGACGAATCCTGCGGCAAATGCGCACCATGCAGAATAGGAACGGTGAGGCTCAAAGAGCTGTTCGAAAGGATTTTGAAAAAACAGAATATCGAAGAAAATTTAAAAATAATAGACGAGATTCTTGAATCC
>DAHVNW010000104.1 GCA_027319095.1 bacterium
CAGGTTTAAGCCGCGGTTTAAGGGTCCGGGACGTTAACGGCGTCCTGCAAACAATTTTAGACAATCCGCTTGTAGGAATAATACTGACGAGGCAGAGAAAAATAACCCATGCCAACAAAAAAATGGCGGATATGTTCGGATACGGTTCGCCGGAAGAATTAGCAGGCAAATCTACCAGAATAATTTATCGCTCCGAAGAGGATTTTACCGAAATAGGCAAGTCTATATATTCCAGCTTAAATAAAGGCAAAGAAGCAAGATTCGAAATGCTCGCCAAAAGAAAAGACGGCTCGGAATTCTGGTGCCTTTTATCGGGAAAAACGGTAAATCCTGACGAGGCCGGTAACGCAGATTCCGTTTGGATTTTTCAGGATATAGACGAGATGAAAAAGCAGAAGGATATGCTGGAATCCAATATTTACAGGGCTATTTTAGACAATTCTCTCGTCGGCATAGTTCTTTTAAAGGGAAGGCATATAATCGCCGCCAACAAAAAAATGGCGGAATTGTTCGGATACGATTCGCCGGAAGAGCTTTTTGGCAATACCACGAGAATGCTTTACCCTTTGGAATCAGATCATGAAAGAGTGGGCGAAATACTTACTAACGGCGTCGTTTATAAGGTCCATTACTCGGATGCCGATTATGAAGAAGTAGGTAAAATAATGTATCACGGCCTTGCCGCAGGCAAAGAAGCAAGATTAGAACTTATGGTAAAAAGAAAAAACGGTTCGGAATTCTGGTGTCTTTTGACCGGAAAAGCTGTTAACCCGGACGAAGCCGCCGGAGCCGATTCAGTTTGGATTTATCAGGACATCACAAAGGAAAAAGAAGTAGATATGATGAAGACGGATTTCATATCCACAGTATCCCACGAACTTAGAACCC
>DAHVNW010000105.1 GCA_027319095.1 bacterium
GGAAACGCTATAGGAAAAATATTGATAAGGCAGGATTTAACGAAGTGTATTATGAAGTTTCAACATATCAATATGGAGGAAGCGCTAAGGAATGTATAAAGACCACGTAGTCAAAGCTCTGTCGATTATTTTTATAATTTTTTTATGCTTTTTCCTTCCCTTTTTGTTTCTTAAATTGTTCTACGGACGCTATTTTACGTTTGTGTTCGGGGATATGTTTTCAAAAGTTTTTACGTTTGTCAAATACGGATATTACGGCTATATTTATGTATCTCCGACTAAACATTCAAGCGCTCTGCTCGGAATTTATTTCTATATAGTTTTATTTCTTTTTCTATCTACGCTTGCCATTCTTCTTATTAGATTTTTTTTAAAAGAGGACGAAAAAAATATAAAAGATTACTGCATAAAAAGCGATAAAAAAAACAAGTTTTCGCTCGACGTTTTAGACGACAAAAAACGTTTGGGCGAATAAAGAGGAGTAATTTAAAATTGTCAATCACCCGCCCTTTCGGACGGGGACTTCTCGGCGGGGGAGTTAAATATAAGCCTGTCAATATTCAAAATTTTGAAAAATTTTCACCGCTTCAAACTGCAATCTGAGCAATGACTTTTGGAGTAAAAATTTAGATTATATTTAATTATTTTTTTTATAAAAAAACAGCTAAATTATGACGATAGATTTTTCAAAAATTAAAGATTCATTAAGTAAAAAAAGGATAGAATTGCAAAATAATGATAAACTTTTATTGCAATTTATAGCAGACAATAAATATATTGACGACGTAACCGCCAAAATTTTATTGAATAAAAAAAGTGACAGAGCTTTTTGGGACAGAATTAAAAAACTAATCTCTTACAATTATATTCGTAAAACAA
>DAHVNW010000106.1 GCA_027319095.1 bacterium
CCCTGAAATTATGAAGGTTCTCGTCGTTTTTTCCATCTATGACGGCTGCCATTTCTTTTTTAACGCTAACTATCAAAGAATTCAGTATTTTTTCGGCAATCTCCTTGGACGTCATATCTTTGTTAAGTCCGTAAAATGATTTAATAGTCAAAGCCGTTCCTCCATTTTTATGGTTAAGTTATTAATAAAATTAATAAAATTCTTAATAACTATTAACTACGCTATTAACGACCTTATATAATTAAGCCGTATCTTCATTAATCTTTATACAATTATACATTTTAATTGTTACGGTTTTATTACATTTATGTTAAATTTTTGTAATATAATATATTATTTTAGTTATTATCTAACTTATAAATTTTCCGCTTGATTAAAAAATATTACGGCAAAATTTTGACTTAGGTCAAAAAAAGTAGAAATTTTGGTATTGACAGTATGATTTTAAACGCATATAATTATTGCATATATAGTTGCTGATAAAGGAGAGATATAAATAATATGCGTACCACGTTAAATATACCCGATGATTTAATTATCGAAGTTCAAAAAGTTTCCGGAGAAAAATCTAAAACTAAAGCTATCGTTAAAACTATGAAGGAATATATAAAACAAAAAAAAATAATGGAACTTATTGCTTTAAAAGGCAAGGTCGATATAGATTACGACTGGGAAGAAGAAGAAAAATTAGAAATAAATTCCCAATGCGATAGGGGAAAATTTATTGAAAAATAAGCATAAACGCGTCTTGGCCGACACAAGCGTTTGGATTGAATTTTTTAGAGGGAATTCTTTAATAGGCAATAATCTTGAAATGCTTATTATTGCAGATTCCGTTGAAATTTGCGGCGTTGTTTTATTCGAGCTATTG
>DAHVNW010000107.1 GCA_027319095.1 bacterium
CACCTCCGACTTGTAAACTAAAGTTTTTAAACCGTATAGTTTTATATTGGTATTGTTTCCCGGAAATATAATTTTAAATAAATAGTATGCCGATATTAATGCCGCAATAAAAACTATTATATAAAATATTTTTTTAAAACTGCCCTTAGCTTCGTTTCTTTCGTATTCACTATAATTTTCTGCGGAATTTGTTTTGCTTTCTTTCTTCCGTGCGGCTTTTTTTTTCGTGCTGTCGGGTTTACTTTCTTCAAAAATAAAATCGGACAAATCTTCTTTATCTGTTTTTCCAAGCGAAAAAGATTTGTTAGAACCGTCATCTTTCTTAAAAAATTCGTCGTCGTCTTCGCCTAATTTCCATTTATCCATGTTATTTTAAATTCGACCTATAATTTATGTTGGCTATATTAGAATCTATTTTATATTTTATCATAAAAACATTATATTTAAAATATAAAATGCTCCGTATAATTTTTTCTATTGACATAATATTAAAAGTTTTGTTAAAATTAACATAGTAATTCTTTTCTCCATTTTTCCCCCTGATGTATGCCGAATATGTCAGGGGTTTTCTTATTTATATTAAGAGGCAATCTGTTTAATAAATTTGACCTTGCAATTCTTTTTATATTATATAATTTAATATTTTATATAAGAATTATATGGAACCTGTAAATATAATTACGCCTAAGAATATAAAAGCAGAATTGTCGAGACTTAAAGCCGAATCCAAAAAAATTATATTTACAAACGGATGCTTCGACATCATACATGCCGGACATATCAGCTATTTAAACGAGGCAAAAGCCCTCGGCGACATATTGATAGTAGGATTAAACAGCGACGAATCGGTAAGGCGCTTAAAAGGCA
>DAHVNW010000108.1 GCA_027319095.1 bacterium
GCGTATATAAATTTTTCCGTATGCATATCAAGCCCTTCCGGCATATTATCCGCCAATGTCCTAAAAAGCTCTTCGGACTCTCTCATGGCATTAAAGAATTTATCAAGATAATATGCCAGTAAAATTCCAAGTATAAGGATAAAAACGGTTCCAATAGCAAATGTTAAAAGGTCAATATTAAAAATATGTTCAAAATACGGCAAGTTTTTGACAAGCGTTTTTAAAGGTAGAATCAAAGAATGAAACGAACGATTGAACAATATAAAACTTCCATAAGTAGTTCTTGCAGAAATGTATGATGAATATTTTATAAATCTTTTAAATATAGGTCTGTCTATAGTTTTCCATTGAAAATAAGATTTTTCAAATATTTTTACGATTTTGGGGTCGTAATTAGCATACGGTGCCGTTTTTTTAATAAATGCGCCGGTATTTTTATATCCCGAATCTATTTTTTTTACGAGTATTTCTGTTTCGTTTAAGGTCTGCTTTAATTTATTTCGGTAATTTAAAGGTTTAACTTTTTCATAATATATAATTAAAAACATCTTTCTGCCGAGCAAATCCAAATTTTCGTCTATATCTATAAACTTTGAATGGAGTTTTATATTTGCAACGGTATAATGTTTTAAAGGAATAAGCCCGAACCGCCATATTGAAGCGGCGATGGTTAGAGCCATAATAAAAAATACAGCTCCCAGGACGCAAATGATTTTATTTTTTATAAGATTTATAAGCTGGCGGGCTATTAAATTGCCCTTGTTATTTTTACTATTTTTTATTTGCATTATTGCGTCATTGGTTTATAATCATTAATTAAACAGCTGATATTATATGTTATTATACCACACCATTTGAAACTAG
>DAHVNW010000109.1 GCA_027319095.1 bacterium
CTTTGCGCAATAATAAGATTTAAACTTGATGAAATTAAAAAAGGCTCGATATTCATATTTATTAATCTCGTTACGGTAGCCGAGGCATTGTTTGTATGAATAGTCGAAAGAACTAAATGTCCCGTAAGCGCAGCCTGAATAGCTATGGAAGAAGTCTCGTAATCCCTGATTTCCCCTACCATAATTATATCGGGATCCTGTCTTAAAAAAGATCGTAGAGTTTCGGCAAAATTTAAAGTTGCGCCGGTCTTAGAATTTTTAAGCGTTTCGTCTATCTGTATCTGATTTATCCCCGGAAAATCGTATTCTATAGGGTCTTCCGCCGTAGATATATTTATAGATTCGTTTTTATTCAATTCGCTTAATATAGAATAAAGCGTCGTAGTTTTTCCGGAACCGGTAGGCCCGGTAACTAGTATCATACCGAAAGGCTTATTTATTGCCGATTTTAATATGTTTAAATGGGCCGGCGAAAAACCCACTTTGTTTATATCGAAAATCAGAGACGATTTATTCAATATCCTCATGACTATTTTTTCGCCGAAAAGCGTCGGCGCCAATGATACTCTTAAATCTATTTCTTGTCCGGAAACCGATGCGGAAATTCGGCCGTCCTGAGGAAATCGTTTTTCCGATATATCTAAATTAGGCTCGCATTTAATTTTTATCACGGATACTATATTCGATTTTGCGATTGAGGAAATATTTGCATATTGGATAAGTTTCCCGTCTATTCTGAATCTTATTCTTGAAAATTTTCTATAATTTTCTATATGTATATCGCTTGCCCCGCGTTCTACGGCATCGCTTATGACTTTATTTATAAATTTTTCTACC
>DAHVNW010000010.1 GCA_027319095.1 bacterium
GCTATTACTTATTTTGCGCGAAGAGCGTAGGCAATTATGATATAAAATCTAATTTTTCCAATTATATAATAACCTTAATTATTTTAATAAAATAAATAAATCCGGAGCCGCAAGCATGGCCTTGCACCTTAAAAAAGAAAAAATCAACAAGGCGTTTTTCTTATTAAGCATAATCATTATAATAGTCCTTGCCTTACTTTTGCTTAGAAAAAATTTTGCAGTATATTTTAAAAAGGTTCCTTTTTCGTTAAAATTAGTTAGAATAATCGGGGCTAAGTACGGGCTTAAGGGGCCGGCAGGCGTCGCTTTCGGCAGAAGAAACGACATTTACGTGGTAGATTCGGGAAATTCGAGAATAATTAAATTCAATATCAAGGGGAAATACTTAGGACAGTGGGGAATAGAAGGAAAGGCCGCTGGAGAGTTCATGGTCCCCCTTTTTGCGGCGGCGCACGGAAACCCGGAAAGAATTTACGCGGTAGATTCGGGAAATTCGAGAATACAGGTTTTTAACCGGAAAGGAAATTTTATTTCCGAATTCGGAATTTCTAAAAACCCCCGTAGAACTTTAATTCAGCCTACATTTATCGGTTTCTCCGATAATAAGATTTATGTCGCGAATTCAAGCGCGGACGATTTAATGATTTATTCTAAAAACGGCATTTTTTACGAGAGAAAAGGAAATTCGGTTATACGCAATAATGCAGGCGCCGGCGCAGGGGCCGCGGCGGGAGGCAAAACGACGGGTGGCGGCGCGGCCGGGGGCGGCCAGGGAAATAATAACGGAAATAACGGCAAACACAGTCCGAAGCGGAAAAAGACCTCGAATTCCCGCGTTCTTTCTTCGGTAAAGTTTAAGAAACCGGTAAGCATAGCATTCTCTAAAAAATATATTTATATTTCGGACTACAGCCTGTCCAAAATACTTGTTTTCAACAGGCAGTTCGATTATATCGGCTCCATCGGTACGCCTGGAGAAGAAGGCTATCAGCTTTATCATCCTGTAGGAATAGTTTACAAAAACGGGCGTCTTTACGTCGCAAATTACGGCAGAAGCATACTAACCGTTTTTAAGCTGGATAACGGTTATAACGTCGTTAAAAGCTATAATTTCGGCATTCCGGGCTTAGGCGGCAAAGATTTTAACCACGAGTCCAATATTTCCGTTTCCTTAAACGGCAGATATATCGCGGTGGCGGACACGGATAACGACAGGGTAGCGCTATACCGGATACAGGGCGCAAAATAAAAGTTCGAACAAATTAAAGATGAAAACCGAAGTCGCTATTATAGGCGCCGGTCCGGCAGGCTCTGCGGCGGCCATAGCTCTTTCAAAAAAAGGGATTTCGAATGTTTTAATAGACAAAAGGCGCAAGATTGGAATCCCCGTCCAGTGCGCCGAATTCGTCCCTTTAAATATAAATTCTTACGTGGACTTAAACGCCGTTCCATCCTTGATAAGCCAGGAAATCGGCTTTATGGATGTCGATGCCGGTAAAGTTATTCGCAGGGTGGACGGCAAAGGTTATATCTTAAACAGGGATATTTTCGATTCGGAGCTTGCCTCCGTCGCGGTAGGTAAAGGCTCCAGGTTATTAAGCGGCGCCAGGGCGTATAAAATTAATCCGGTGAAAAATTCAGTAGAAATATTAAATGTCGAAGAAAAAATTCCGGACGAAATTTATTACGATTATTTAATAATTGCGGCAGGACCCAAGCCTTATCTCGATATTCCGCAAAACAAAACTTTTATTTATGCGGCGCAGGTAAAAACCGAACTTTTAAAAGCGCTCGATTCCGTAATATGCTATTTTAGGGCGTATATTCCATACGGTTACGGATGGCTGTTTCCAAAAGGCAGGTTGGCAAATGTAGGCATCGGCATCGAAAAATCTGGTTCTTATAACGGCGGCTTTTCGCTGTCCGGTTCTTTAAGCCGTTTTATCGAAGAGTTAAGGGCAGGAGGACTGATTGGAACAAAAATAATCGAAAAGACGTCGGGTTTAGTTCCAGTGTCGGGATTAAACGAAATAACGGCCGGAAATATTGCCTTGTGCGGCGATTCGGCCGGCCTTACGCATCCTATCACGGGAGCCGGCATATTGAGCGCAGTTATTTCGGGGGAGTTAGCCGGAGATTATGCGGCGGAAAGCGTTAAAAAATCAAAAAATTTATTATCGGAATACAAGGAAGAAATAGAATCCATTTTTAAAAAACCTTTTCTTACGGCTTTGAAAAAAAGAGCCGAATTATATCCGAAAATGTTAGACGATGCCGGCATCGCAGAAAATATAAGCCGCTTATGGCCGTCGTTCGACGAATATTATAAAGTAAAATCATAGCCCCCTCCGATTGTCTTATAGCCGAAAATATAGTAAAATAATATATATAAAAAATAAAAATATTATATTATTATGCGGTTTTAACTTATGGCTATGCAGCTTAAAGACTGGGTCGACACCTCGCTTAAAGGCGGAAAGAAAGCGTTAAAAGTCGGAATATTTTCCGACGGAGAAAGTTTTTTCTTTAAAGAAAAAGTCGGAATTTATCTGGATACGCAGTGGACCAGCCTTTACGACCTCGGCCCTTCGAGGATAGACCGGCCAAAAGATATATTTAAAACGGCATATAAATTAGGAAAGGCTTTGGAAGAAGGCAAGCTTGAGTTTGGAATTGCTTTATTGGCGGAGAACTGCGCCGCCGTTACGGTTATCCTCAATAAATTTAAAAACGTCAGGGCAGTTTTTGCTTCGGACGAAGAATATATTGCGGATGCAAGGAGAAAATTTGACGCCAATGCAATAGTCGTGAAAAATAAAGGCGTTACCATAGACACTAAAAACAGCGAAAAAGAAATTTCTATATTCCTCGGGACTCGTTTCGAGGAAGAAAGCCGGCATATATTCGATTTTATATCCAAAACAGAAAACATTAATGTTTAAATGTAAAAATTGCGGGGCATCTTCGTTAAAATGGGTAGGAAAATGCCCCGAATGCAACAGTTATAACGCTATGGAAGAGGTATTTGCCGTAGAGGCAGAGCATGCGGCTAAAGTCGTAAAATTTAAAAAAACCCACGTTTCTCCACCTGTTCTTTCCACCGTTGCTTTAGACGTTCAAAATTACAACCTGCAAAACCGCATCGTAACGGGAATAAAGGAATTTGACGTATCCGTGGGTTCTGGACTCGTCCCCGGCCAGAGCATTCTTATAGGAGGCGAACCTGGAATAGGCAAATCGACGCTCATGCTTCAGGTCGCCGGAAAAATAGCGGCTAAAGGGATAAAAACCCTTTATATCTCCGCCGAAGAATCCTTAAACCAGCTTATTTTAAGGGCTAAAAGGCTTAAAATAGAATCGGAAGCGCTTTTTTTACAGGCGTTAAACGATGTTAACGAGGTTTTGTATTCCGTTCTTAACGGAGATTACGGTTTTATCATAATAGATTCCATTCAAAGGATAACCGTTTCCGACTCCGTTTCGGCTTACGGCAGCATTAACGGATTAAGGGAAATAGCCCATGAAATTACCTCTTCCTGCCTTAAGAAAAATTGCGGGGTATTTCTCGTATGCCATGTTACTAAAGACGGCAGTTTTGCAGGCCCTAAAACTTTAGAGCACATGGTCGATACCGTTTTATATTTCGATTCGAGCAAAAAAGACTCTTACCGGATTTTAAGGTGCTATAAAAACAGGTTCGGCTCCACGGACGAGATAGGCATTTATGAAATGTCCGAAAACGGTCTTAAGGGGGTTAAAAATCCTTCGGCATATTTTACTTCGGAACGGCAGGCCGGTTCCCCGGGTTCTGTCATTACTCCGTGTTTGGAGGGGACAAGGGCAATGCTCGTGGAGATTCAGGCGCTTGTAGTTCCGTCCTATATGCCCGTTCCTAAAAGAGTAGCTCTCGGCATAGACGGCGGAAGAGTTTCCATCGTATCCGCCGTTTTGGAGAAAAAAGAAGGAATAAAGCTTTCTTCTAAGGAAATTTACGTTAAAATATTCGGCGGGATAAGCATACAAGAGCCTTCCGTGGATTTGCCGCTTGCCCTTTCGATAGCGTCGAGCTATATGGAAAAACCGCTTATGCCAAATTTTATTGCATTCGGAGAGGTCGGGCTTACGGGAGAAATAAGAGGCGTAGCCAATCCCGAAGCGAGAATAAAAGAAGCGCTGAATTTGGGTTTCGGGAACGTTCTGCTTCCCCTGTCCAACTTTAACGAAGTTAAAGACTTAAAGGGTTTTTCAGGGGTAAACTTTCATCCCGTTTCAAAATTAAAAAAAATTATTGAATATTTAATCTAACTAAAATAAAATAAATGGCTGGCATGATTGCGTTAGGTTTTTTTATTGTAAAATTAAATTTTCAAAAGAGATTGGAATTTGCGGAACATATCGTTTGATTATATAGAAGACGAACTCAAAAAGGTAGAGGAGCAGTTCGAAGTTCACCTTATTACGGAAACTCCCTTAATACATAAGGTTGCAAAATACGTGATTTCGAGCGGCGGGAAGAGGATACGCCCCATACTGCTCATAGTATCGTCTAAAATATGCGGCTATAAAGGAGAAGAACATATTCCTTTAGCCGCCGTCATAGAATTTATTCACACGGCGACCTTGCTTCACGACGACGTCGTGGACAATGCTCCGCTTAGAAGGGGAAAGTCTTCCGCTAACGTAATCTTTGGAAACGAGGCTTCGGTGCTCGTAGGGGATTATTTATTCGCTAAATCCTTTAAAATTTTATCTGGTTTTAAAGACGGAGATATTATAAAGGCGTATTCAGATGCAACTACGCTTATGGCTGAAGGAGAAGTCAAAGAATTAGTTAAGACCGCGGACGTAAAGACTATCGAAAAGGATTACCTCGATATAATTATTAAAAAAACGGCTGTCCTTTTTGCCTGCGCTTCCAAAATAGGCGCCATAATTGCAGGCAATAAAGAGGATTACGCCATGCGTCTTTACGAATACGGTTTGAACATAGGAATTGCATTCCAGCTTATGGACGACGCCTTAGATTATATTTCCGGCGAGGAATTCGGCAAGTTTATAGGAAACGATTTGAAAGAAGGCAAACTTACCCTTCCCCTTATACATGCGCTAGAAATGGCTGACGAAAAAGAAAAAGATATTATTTCTAAAATAATTTATAAGAAAAAGCTTGCGGCTAAAGACCTCAGTACCGTCCTAACGCTCGTCGAGGGTTACGGCTCTATAGAACATACCGTTTTAAAGGCGAAAGAGGCGGTCGAAAAAGCAAAAAAAAATTTGGATATTTTTCCTGATTCCATATATAAGAGAGGTTTGTTCGATATAGCAAATTATATAATAGAAAGGAAACTATAGGCAATGAACGATTTTATTTTTAAAGACAACGAGCTGTACTGCGAAGACGTTCCGGTTAAAAACATCGCCTCCGAAGCAGGAACGCCTTTTTATCTTTATTCGCTTGCAACGCTAAGAAGGCATTTTAAAGTTTTTGACGAAAGTTCCAAAGTTTTGAATTCTTTAGTTTGCTACAGCGTAAAAGCCAATTCGAATATTGCCGTTTTAAATTTTTTATTTAAAATGGGGTGGGGGGCGGATATCGTTTCCGGGGGAGAACTTTTCAGGGCGATTAAGGCTGGCGTGGACGTAAATAAAGTCGTATATTCCGGAGTCGGAAAAACCGAAGGCGAAATAGAATTTGCCATTAAGTCTAATATACTTATGTTTAACGTCGAATCCATCCCGGAGGTTTTTCTTATCGATAAAGTTGCGGGCAGGCTCGGCAAAAAAGCAAAAATTTCTTTCAGGATAAATCCAAACGTAGATCCCAAAACCCATCCTTATATTTCTACCGGACTTAAAAAAAATAAGTTCGGGATAAACATAAAACATGCCATTCCCGCCTATGAAACCGCCGCAGGATTATCCAGCATAGATATCGCCGGACTGGACTGCCATATCGGCTCCCAGTTGACGGAAATATCCCCGTTTAACGATGCCGTTGCAATAGTAAAAGAACTTTTGGATAAAATTATGTCGAAAGGGTTTAATATCAGGTACTTAGACCTTGGAGGCGGACTGGGAATTACATACGAAAACGAAATGCCGCCGCATCCCTCGACCTATATGAATTCTATAAAAAATATATTAAAGGATTATGGAGGAACGGTCATATTCGAACCCGGAAGATTAATCGCCGGAAACGCCGGCATATTTATTACTAAAATAATATATAATAAAGATACCGGCAGCAAAAATTTTATTATAGTCGACGGCGGAATGAACGATTTAATAAGACCGGCGCTCTACGAGGCCTATCATGAAATCGTCCCGGTTATTAAAAGGGTCGGACCGAGAATAAAGGCCGATATCGTCGGTCCAATCTGCGAATCCGCCGATTTTTTGGGAAAAGACAGGGTTTTAAGTCCCGTCTCCGAAGGCGATTTACTTGCGGTATTCAGCGCGGGAGCTTACGGTTTTTCCATGTCTTCCAATTACAATTCGAGGCCGAGGTCGGCCGAAGTGCTTGTCGATAAAGATAAATTTCATATAATAAGACAGCGTGAAACTTACGAAGATTTAATAGGAAAAGAAACCGTGCCTGACCATAACATTTAATTTGAGAGGTGCAGCATGTTTAAGGGAGTATTTACGGCAATAGTTACGCCTTTTAACGGCGGCAAAATAGACGAAAAAGCGCTTCGGAAGCTGATAGAATTTCAAATAGAAAAAGGCGTTTCGGGAATCGTAGCCTGCGGAAGTACCGGTGAATCCGCGACCCTGTCTTTCGAGGAGCATATCGACGTTATTAGAATGGCGGTCGAAGCCGCGTCCGGCAAAATCAAAGTTATTGCAGGGACAGGTTCCAATAATACGGCGGAAGCCGTCCATCTTGTCAAAGAGGCAGAGAAGTTTAAAATAGACGGACATCTTCAAATTACCCCTTATTATAATAAGCCGACGCAGGAGGGGCTTTTTATGCACTTTAAAACAATTGCGGAATGCTGTTCCAAGCCGGTAATTCTTTACAACGTGCCGTCGAGGACCGCCGTCAATATTCTTCCCGACACGGTTTCGAGGCTGGCGGAAATAGATAATATCGCGGGAATAAAAGAAGCCGGCGGCTCTTTAGAACAAGCCGCCCAGATTTTAAGAAAAGTTCCAGAAAAATTCTGCATGTTGTCAGGAGACGATGCGCTTACCCTTCCGGTAATAGCCATAGGAGGAACCGGCGTTATCTCTACGGTTTCTAACATTGCGCCGGCCGATATGTCCCTGATGGCCGATTATGCTTTAAAGGGCGACTTTAAACAGGCCAGAAAGCTTAATTTTAAGCTTCTGCCGTTAATTCAGGCAATGTTCATAGAAACAAATCCTATTCCGGTAAAAAAAGCTTTAAACTTAATGGGATTCATAGAAAACGAAATCAGGCTTCCGCTGTCGGAAGCGTCAGGCGGCGCCATATTTAAAATAAAAGCGGCATTAAAAGACTACGGAATATTACAGTAACGGTAAAAATACTGTGGAATTAAATATCATGGAAAAAAAGGGCATAATAGTATGCGGATGCAAAGGCAGGATGGGAAGCGCGGTAAGAACCATCCTGGAAGATTACGATAATTTATATTTTATCGGGGGCGTCGATTCAAATTATTCCGGAACAGAAGCGGCGCAAGCGGAAACGGAAGCGGAAAAGAATACGCATAGAAAATTTTTATCGTTAAAAGAAGCGCTTCATTCGACCGCCGGAATTAAAAATAAGGCGATAATAGACTTTACGTCTAAAGGAGCTTCTTTAATACACGCGGAAGAAGCCGTCCTGTATAACGTTCCGATAGTAATAGGCTCTACCGGGTTTTCGGAAAACGATTTAACGGTGATAAAAGGGTACGGCAGGCATATTCCGATAGTATTGTCTGGAAATATGAGCCTCGGGATTAACGTTTTGCTTAACATCGTTTATGAAGCCTCCAAATATCTGGGTTCGAGCTACGACTGCGAAATAATAGAAATGCACCACAACAAGAAAAAAGACTCCCCGAGCGGAACGGCTAAAATGCTTGCCGGAGCCGTAGCAAGACAAAAGAATATAGATATCGGCGAAAAGGCAGTTTATGGAAGGTGCGGAGACGTCGGGGAAAGGGAAAAAGACGAGATAGGCATATTATCGGTGAGGGCGGGAGACATAATCGGCGAACATAAAGTAATATTTGCAGGAAACGAAGAAGTTATAGAAATTTCGCATAAAGCCGTATCAAGAAATAATTTTGCAAGGGGGGCTATAAAGGCCGCCGTATGGCTGAGCGGAAAAAATAATGGATATTACGACATGAGGGACGTTCTTGGGTTAAACAAATATGAATGATATGAATAAAACGAAGTATATTTTTATTACCGGAGGGGTCGTTTCGAGTCTGGGAAAAGGCATAGCGGCTTCTTCTATCGGCGCTCTTTTGGAAGCAAGGGGGCTTAATATTACGATGCAGAAGCTGGACCCTTATATCAATGTGGATCCGGGGACAATGAATCCTTTTCAGCACGGAGAAGTTTTCGTTACCGACGACGGCGCCGAAACCGATTTGGACCTCGGCCATTACGAAAGGTTTACGTCGCTTTCGCTTACAAAGAAAAACAATTTAACCAGCGGACAGGTTTACGATGCGGTAATTAATAACGAAAGAAAAGGAACTTACCTCGGAAAAACTGTACAGGTGATACCGCATATAACCGACGAGATAAAAAAAAGAGTCATAGAAGCGTCCGAGGGCAAAGATGTCGCCATAATCGAAATAGGCGGTACGGTAGGAGACATAGAAAGCCTTCCGTTTCTCGAAGCTATCAGGCAGTTTAAATTGGACAAGGGCAAAGATAACGTCCTTTACGTTCATTTGACTTTAGTTCCGTTTATAAAAGCCGCCGACGAACTTAAAACAAAGCCGACGCAACATTCCGTGAAGGAGCTAAGAGCCATAGGCATAGAGCCTTCAATAATAATTTGCAGGGCAGACAGGGTCCTGCCGCAGGACATAAGGGAAAAAATAGCCCTTTTCTGCAACGTGGAAGCCGATGCGGTCATTACGGCAAAAGACGAGGAAAGCATTTACGACGTCCCGATTTCTTTACACCTCGAAAGATTAGATTCTAAAATAATAGAATATTTGAATATTTGGGCTAAGTCTCCCGATTTAAACGAATGGATAAATATTTCCGGCAAGCTGAAAACGTTGAAAAACTTAGTTACCATAGCCGTCGTCGGAAAATACGTGAACCTTAAAGAATCGTATAAAAGCCTTAACGAAAGCCTTATTCACGGAGGCCTTGCCAACGACGTGAACGTCAATATAAAATACGTCAATTCGGAAGATTTCGAAGGGGATAATTGGAGAGAACGCCTTAAGGAATTAGAAGGCTGTTCCGGTCTTTTGGTTCCCGGAGGTTTCGGTTCCAGAGGAATTAACGGAATGTTGAGAGCTATTCATTACGCAAGGACAAATAATATTCCTTATTTTGGAATATGTCTCGGAATGCAGCTTATGACTGTCGAATATGCAAGAAACGTGCTTGGACTTAAAGACGCCAATTCGTACGAATTCGACGAAATTACCCCGGATCCCGTAATCAGCATAATGGAAGAACAGAAAGGCATAGGAAATATGGGCGGAACTATGAGGCTCGGAGCTTATCCGTGCATAATTCCCAAAAATACGCTGGCGTATAATATTTACTTTAAAAATAATAAAAAATATGCCGGCGACAAAAAAAACTGCGTTAAAATTCAATCCGACGGAAATATTTCCATAAGCGAAAGACACAGGCACAGGTTTGAATTTAACAATAAATACAGGGAAATATATAAAGCGTCAGGCTTTGTGTTTTCCGGAATATCCCCCGACGGCAACCTTATAGAAATTTGCGAATTAAAAAACCATCCGTGGTATATAGGATGCCAATTCCATCCGGAATTTAAATCTTCGCCTTTATATCCCCATCCTTTATTTAAAGAATTTATTACGGCTTCGGTTAAATATCTTAACGGATTGTTAGGGTTAGATGCCAAAAAATCAAAGACCAGGAATAATCATAAAAATAAAAAAAGGAATATTGCGCCGATATAATGTTTAAGCTGCAATGTCCAAGGCGTAACGTTAAGCGCAAGTCCGACGCGCGCCGTCTTTATAAATTATGGAAAATTTGAAAACAAACTGTTTCGAAAAGGAAGATTTAGCGGCGTTATTAAATTTTAAATTTAATAACGATTTTCCTTTTGTTATTGCCGGACCATGCGTTATCGAAGATATTAAAACGATGGATAATATAGCGGGGATATTAAAAGATTATTCCGAAGAGCTTGAATTTAACCTTATATTTAAAGCGTCGTACGATAAGGCGAACAGGACCTCCGTTAATTCCTTCAGAGGACCTGGCATAGACAAAGGTTTGGAAATATTAGGCGGAATCAAGGCTAAATACGGTATTCCGATACTAAGCGACGTCCACCGCGCCTGTGAAATAGAAAAAGCCAAAGCCGTTTTGGATATAATTCAAATACCGGCTTTTTTATCGCGGCAAACCGATATATTATTGGAATCCGCAAAAACGGGGAAAGTCGTGAACGTTAAAAAAGGGCAGTTTCTTGCTCCATGGGACGCTAAATTTATCGTAGAAAAAATAAAAGCGGCAGGGAACGGCAAAATAATCCTTACGGAAAGGGGCGTAAGCTTCGGCTATAATAACCTCGTGGTCGATTTCAGGTCTTTGCCGGTTATGAAAGAAACGGGCGCGCTCGTAGTTTTCGATGCCACCCACAGCGTCCAGCTTCCGGGCGGTTCCGGAGCGGTTTCTTCCGGGAACAGGGAATACGTTATGCCACTTGCAAGAGCCGCTGCCGCCGTAGGCACGGACGGCTTGTTTTTCGAAGTGCATACCGACCCCGGTAAGGCATTAAGCGATTCGGCAAACTCGGTTTATTTAAGCTCTTTTAAAGATAATTTAAAAAATATTTTTGAAATATCGAAATATAGTAAAAAATAATATGCGAAATAAAATAATAAAATAACAAAAATGACGAAAAAGCATAATATATTAGAAACCGCGGAAAATGTTTTGAAAATAGAAGCCGATTCTATATCTGCCCTGATATCGCGGCTCGACGAAAATTTTAAAGAAATGGTCGTTTATCTATCAGGGATTAAGGGAAAAACAATATTGACGGGAATAGGAAAGTCCGGCATTATCGCAAGAAAGATATCTTCGACCCTTGCAAGCACCGGCACGCCTTCTTTTTTTATGCATCCGGCAGAAGCGTCGCATGGAGACCTCGGCGTAATTTCTGCCGACGATGCGGTAATCGTGCTTTCCAACAGCGGAAATACTAAAGAAATAATTTCTATCCTGCCTTCCGTAAAACTTATGGGCGCCAAAATTATCGGATTTTCGGGAAACAAAAACTCGAGGCTTTACGAACTTTCGGATTATTTTTTCGACGTATCGGTGGATAAGGAAGCTTGCCCTTTCAATATTGCCCCTACCGCAAGCACCACTGCCCAGCTTGCAATAGGCGACGCGCTTGCCGTTTCCCTTCTTAAGGAGAGGAATTTTTTGGAAGAGGACTTTGCAAGGCTTCATCCCGGCGGCTCTATAGGCAAGAAGTTTTTGAAGGTTGCGGATATTATGCATAAAAACGAAGAAATTCCGCTTGTAAAGGACTCTGCCTTACTAAAAGACGCAATTATAGAAATGAATTCCAAAAGATTGGGTCTTACCGGAGTTATAGACGATAATATGCTCCTTTGCGGCATCATCGTGGACGGGGATTTGAGAAGAGCGCTTATATATTCCGGCTCCGGCTCCGGAAGCATTATAGACAAACCGGTCAGGGACATTATGACGAAAAATCCAAAAATTATATTTAAAGACGCTCTTGCGGTAAATGCTTTGCAAAGAATGGAGGAATTAAAAATCACTTCGCTTTTTGCGGTGGAATCCGAAGACAGCAAAATACCGGCAGGCGTTATACACATTCACGACATAGTGAAAGCCGGAATAATTTAATAAATTATTGATTGATGCGATATGAATTTATCTAAAGAACTTAATTTTAAAGATATAGAAATTTTAGTTTTCGACGTAGATGGAGTTTTAACGGACGGAAAAATATACTTGTCCGAAAGCGGGGTCGAAACAAAGGCTTTTTTTGCGCATGACGGAGCGGGAATAAAATTGGCTAAAAAATTAGGCCTCAAAACCGGCATGATTTCGGCAAGAAAAAGCATCGCCGCCGCCTTCAGGGCGCGGGAATTGGACGTAGATTTTTATATAGAAGGGTGTAAAGATAAATATAATACCTTAAAACCGGTTTTGGAAAAATATAATTTGAATTTTAAAAATTTATTTTATATGGGGGACGATATAGTAGATATGCAGCTTTTAAAATCTGCCGGCGTTTCGGCGACGGTGCCAAATTCTCCTGAATATATCAGGACTTGTGCGGATATTATAACCGATAAACCGGCGGGGTGCGGCGCTGTAAGGGAGGTTTGCGATATAATTCTCGAAAAAAAAGGTTTGCTTTTAAATTTTTTGAACGAGATGTAGATTATGCGATTAGACCGTAAAATTTTAAGGAAAACGGCGCTGATACTATCGCTGGGCTTTATTTTAGCGCTCGGATTTTCTTTGTTTCTACATTATCTGCACAATGCGAAAGGATTGATTGACTTTAAAATATCTAAAGGTTATATAAGCCTTAGAAAAGTCGATTATAAATTTTTTAAGAAAGGAGCGCTTGCTTACGAAATATTTGCTAAAAGTTTAGACTACCGCTCCAAAAAAAAGAACATTATTAAATTAAATATCGTTAAGGCTTATATTTACGGGAAAAATAAAAAACCCGAATTTGTTATAAGGGGAAAAACAGGCAGGTTGAATTCCTTTTCCAAAAACGTAATAGTTTCAGGCGGCGTCACGATAAAAACCCGGAAGGGAACATTTATGAAAACTTCTATAATCGATTATTTTGCCAAAAATAATAAAATCGTCGCGCCGGATTATATGGTTATTAAAGGAGAAAATTATTCGGTTTCCGGAAGCGGCCTTATTTATTATATTAAGAAAAGAATTTTCGTTTTGCAAAAAAACGTTCATTTTTTATCGAATAATTCGGACGGGGTGATTAAATGAAATATTTTTTGTCTATTTTATCATTATTTTTATGTTTGTTTTTTGCATTCCAAAACAGCGGTTATTGTATTCAAAAAATTCAAAAAGCAGGGTCTAAAACCAATATAAAATCCGATTCCTTAGTAGTCGATAACAAAACCAGGACTGCCGTTTTTACCGGTCATGTGGTTGCCGTTAAAGGAAGGCTTAAAATTTTATCCTCCGTTTTAAACGTGGTTTATTCAAAAAAAAATAAGATAAAAATGCTCATAGCGACCGGGAACGTTCATATCGTAAAAGGAAAAGACAATATAACCGGCGGGAAGGCGGTTTATTACGACAAGAAAAAAATTGCGGTAATAACAAAAAATCCAATTGCATATGAAGGGAAAAACAGAATTGCCGGCAGGAAAATAATCATTAATTTTAAAACCGGCATTTCTACCGTTATAGGCGGCAAAAAAAGGGTTAACGCCGTAGTTTATTCCAATAGGTCCTTAAGCGTGCAGAAGCCGAAAGTTATACCTCTAAAACCAAGCGGCAAGGCAAGGCAAAACGATAAGGCGGCAACGCAAACAAGATAATTAAGATGATAAAAGCCTTAAATTTAATTAAACGATTCAAAAAAAGAGCCGCGGTGAACGGCGTATCGCTTGAAATCAAACCTGGCGAAATTACCGGCCTTTTGGGCCCTAACGGGGCGGGCAAGACTACCACGTTCAATATGATTTCCGGCATGTTAAAGCCTGACGAAGGTTCCATATTTATGGACGAAACCGAGATTACGAGACTGCCCATGTATAAAAGGGCAAGGCTCGGCATAGGCTATCTTTCTCAGGAAACGTCAGTTTTTAGGAAGCTTACCGCAGAACAAAATCTTACCGCTATTTTCGAACTATTGAAAATATCACAAAAAGAAAGAAATCAAAGGTTAGACGAATTAATAGCAAGGTTCGGACTAGAAAAGGTAAGAAAATCGCCCGTTATGAGTTTGTCGGGAGGGGAAAGAAGAAGGGTCGAGGTGGCAAGGTCGTTGATTCTTTCTCCAAAATTCATATTGTTAGACGAGCCTTTTTCCGGAATAGATCCGATAGCCGTCGAAGATATGCAGGATATTCTTATCGGTTTAAAAAACGATAATATAGGAATTTTAATAACCGACCATAACGTCAGGGAAGCTTTAAGGATATGCGGCAGCGCTTATATAATTAACGACGGCAAGATTATAGAAAAAGGCTCCCCTTCCGATATAATTTCGAGTACCGTCGTTAAGAGATTTTTTCTCGGCGAAAAGTTTAATTTGGGTATATAATAATTATATATATTGTATATATATTATATGTTTTATATTGCTATATTTAATTTAGGCCTATTGGAGTTTTTTTATGAGCGGTATGGAATTAAGACAAAATTTGAAGTTGTCGCAGCAATTGGTGATGACTCCGCGCCTTCAGCTTGCCATAAAAATGCTGGCTTTAAACAATATGGAGCTTTCCGATGTTATAAAACAGGAAATATTGGAAAATCCAATATTAGACGCCGAAGATATTAAAGATGCAAAGGCGGAAGAATATATCGAAAACGAAAGTTCTAAATCCCAGTCGGAAGAAATTACGGTTGACGGCAAAGTAGCGGATTATGAAGAAAATTTTAAAGATATCGCGCAATATGTGGTCAATTATAACGAGCAGTTCATCGATTTGTCGAACGGAGGCGGTTATTTCGACGGAACCGATAAGAATTATTTAGAATATAAAATAGAAAAAAGTTTTTACAGCGGCACCACGCTTTACGAAAATTTAATGGAGCAGGTGAGAACCGGCGATTTTTCCGGCGAAGAAATTTTACTTGCCGAATATATAACCGGCAATCTCGACTCAAAGGGGTTCCTTTCCGTTTCCAAGAAAGACCTGGAAGATTTTGCGATTAGCGTATTAAAGCCGGATAATGCCGAAGCGCTTGTAGAAAAGACGCTTTATAAGATAAACAGGCTCGACCCTGTCGGCGCCGCTTCGGAAAATATAATTTCTAGCTTAGAGGTTCAGGCGGATTTTTATTTTAAAAAAGATTATTTATTGAAAGATATAATAAAAAATTATTTAAAAGAAGTGGCAAACAAAAATTATCAAAAAATATGCAGGGCTACAAAAAACGGGATGGACGAAGTTTTAAATTCCATCGAAAATTTAAAGAAGTTAAATCCTAATCCGGCGGCAAACTTTAGCAAGGACGAACCGCGCTATATAGTTCCCGACCTGTTTTTAAAAAAAGAGTCGGGGCGGTATATAGTTATAATGGAAGACAATTCTATTCCCGGAATCAAAATAAATTCATATTATAAAAAAATTCTAAACGGAGAAATTTCCGTGTCGCAAGAAATGAAAAATTATGCCGAAGAAAGGTTTAAGTCGGCTTTATGGCTTATGAAGAGCATAGATGCCAGAAAAGAAACTATTTTAAATATAGCGCAAAAAATAGTCGATAAACAAGCCGACTATTTCGACAAAGGAAGCGGAAATTTAAAACCTTTAATCTTAAAAGATATAGCCGATGAACTAAGCATCCATGAATCCACGGTATCCCGCGCGACCGCAAACAAATATTTAAGCACTCATGCGGGCGTGTTCGAGCTTAAGGATTTTTTTACCGGCGCTTCTTACGGGGAATCTTCTTCTGAAAACGTAATGAACAGGATAAAAGCTATTATAAATTCGGAAAATACTTCAGGCAGTATATTTAAGGACAACGAGATAGCCGAAATATTAAAAAAACAGGGGATAAGCATAGCTCGCAGGACGGTTGCCAAATATAGGGAAATTATGAACATACCGTCTTCGAGCATCAGAAATAAAAATAAAATTAACTAAAAGGAGCAAGCAGATGAACATCTCGGTTACTTTTAAGCATATCGATTCCAGCGATGCCATAAGAAGTTATGCGGAATCAAAAATTCAAAAACTTAAAAAATATTTAAATAACATTATGGAAGCGCACGTTATTCTTAGTATGGAACGCGTAGACCATAAAGAATCTGGCGTTGCCCAGATTAAATTAACGGCAAAAGATTTTACGGTTAACGCGGAAGAAAAATCCGCCGATATATACAGCGCCATAGATCTTTTATTGGAAAAAGTCGAAGCGCAGATAAAAAAGCATAAAGAAAAGATTAGAAAGAAGGAATCCGGCGAAGAAGATATTTTGGCATACGAGACCGCAGCCGATTTTTCCGGAATAGAGATAAAAGACGATTACGAAAGGCAGCCTTTGAGCATCAAAGAAGCGGCGCAAAAATTAGATAAAAGAAACAAGAATTTTATAATTTTTAAAAATAGGGAATCTTCTAAAATATCTTTTATTTTTAGGGAAAAAGACGGCGGACTTTCGTTGGTCGTTCCGGAATTATAAATAAATAATATAAAAAATCCATGCCCGGTTTGACTTTTTATCGATAATAAACTATTATTGCTTAAACAGAATCAATAAAAATAATTTATTGAAAAAATGATTTATCGGGCGGATAAATAAGGAGACCAGATAATTATGAACGGTAAGAAATCAAGTTTTATTTTCACGTCGGAATCCGTTACCGAAGGGCATCCGGATAAAATATGCGACAAAATATCCGATTCTATTCTCGACGCATTTATTGCGCAGGATAAAAATTCCAAGGTTGCTTTAGAAACCATGGTTACTACCGGACTTGTCGCTATTGCGGGCGAGGTTGCTTCAAACGGGTCGGTAAACTATCAGGACATTATAAGGAACGCGATTAAAGAAATAGGCTACGACGATTCTTCCATCGGCTTCGATTATAAAAGCTGCGGAATAATCACTGCCGTAGGAAAGCAGTCTTCCGATATAAGAATGGGCGTAGAAAGGGAAAAAGACGAAGATCAGGGCGCGGGAGACCAGGGGCTTATGTTCGGATATGCCAGCGCGGAGACTGAAGATTTTATGCCTGCTCCGATTTATTACGCCCATAAGTTGACCAAAAGACTTGCCGACGTGAGAAGAACCGGAGTCTTAGATTTTATAAGGCCCGACGGCAAATCGCAGGTTTCCGTCAGATATGTAAACGGCGAACCCGATAAAATAGATTCTATAGTTTTATCTACCCAGCATGCCGAATCCGTTTCTCAGGAAAAGCTAAAAGATGCCGTAATTTCCGAAGTTATAAATAAAGCCATACCTTCGGAACTGATGGATAAAAATACAAAATTTTTTATAAACCCGACAGGGCGTTTCGTCATAGGCGGCCCAAACGGCGATACCGGCCTTACGGGAAGAAAAATTATTGTTGATACTTACGGCGGAATGGGAAGGCACGGCGGCGGCGCTTTTTCCGGTAAAGACCCTTCCAAGGTCGATAGAAGCGGTTCCTATATGGCAAGATTTATCGCGAAGAACATAGTGGGAAGCGGCATTGCAAAAAAATGCGAAGTTCAGATAGCATATGCCATAGGCGTTGCCGAACCGGTTTCCGTAATGGCTAATACTTTCGGTACAGGAATTTATCACGACGAAGTAATTTCTGCCGCAGTCTGTAGAGTTTTTAGTTTAAAACCGTATAATATAGTTAAGACGCTCAATCTTTTAAGGCCGATATATGCAAAAACATCCAACTACGGTCATTTTGGAAGATTCGACGAAGATTTTGTATGGGAAAAGTTAATCAAGATAGAAGAAATTAAGAATGAAGCGTCAAGCCTGAGCAAGGCTAAAGAATTTGTATAATTTGCGCAGGGTTTTAAGTAAAGCCGTATTTTAATAAATTTTAATAATTAATTTTTATGGAGGGGACGGAATGTCCGACGTGAAAGACGTTAGACTTGCAAAACACGGTAAAGAAAGAATTTTGTGGGCTGAGCGGGATATGCCCGTTTTAGGATTAATAAAACAGCAGTTTGCGGACAATAAACCTTTTAAAGGTCTTAAGATGGGATTGTGCCTCCATGTTACGGCGGAAACGGCTAACCTTGCAAGAACTTTAAAAGAAGGCGGTGCAAAAGTTTATTTATGCGCTTCAAATCCTCTTTCTACCCAGGATGACGTAGCCGCTTCTTTGGCGGAAGACTTCGGAATCGACGTTTATGCGATAAAAGGCGAAGATTCGGATACTTATTATAAGCATATCGAAAGCGTTTTAGGTTTCGAACCCAATATAACGTTAGACGACGGCGCAGACCTTATATCGACTATACATAAAAAGCATAAAAAATTAATAAAAAAAATCAAAGCGTCCATGGAAGAAACAACTACGGGAGTAATCAGGCTGCGTTCCATGGAATCTGCCGGAGAACTTAAAATTCCGGTTATAGCCGTTAACGACGCCGACGCGAAACACCTTTTCGATAACAGGTACGGCACGGGTCAGTCCACCATAGACGGCATAATCAGGGCCACCGATATGCTCCTCGCCGGCAAGAATTTCGTCGTGGCGGGTTATGGCTGGTGCGGCAAGGGGCTTGCCTTGAGGGCGAGAGGAATAGGCTCTAACGTTATAGTTACGGAAATCGACCCTATTAAGGCCCTGGAAGCCGTAATGGACGGATTCAGAGTCATGAAGGGAACGGATGCGGCAAAGATAGGCGATGTTTTTTGCACCGTCACCGGAGATATCAACGTTATAGACGCGGAACATTTCGAAAATATGAAAGACGGCGCGATTGTTTCGAATTCCGGCCATTTTGACGTCGAAATAAATATAAAAAAGCTTAAAAAAATGGCAAAAAAAATAAAAACCGTCAAGGATTTCGTCGAGGAATACACGCTTAAAAACGGCAAAAGAATATATATTCTTGCGGAAGGCAGGCTTATTAATCTGGCAAGCGCGCATGGGCATCCGGCAAGCGTTATGGATATGAGTTTTTCGGTGCAGGCTCTTTCGGCGGAATTTGCGGTTCTTGGAAAGGCTATGCTGCCGGGCGTTTACAACGTTCCTAAAGAGATTGACGGACGGATTGCTTCATTAAAGCTTAAATCCATGGGAATAGAGATAGATAGGCTTACCGAAGAACAGATAAGCTATTTAAAATCCTGGCAGGAGGGAACTTAAGGAATTAAGTAAACCCCAAAATTGCCGCTGGCGCTGGATTCCAGCCTATGCGGGGATGATGTCTCAGGGATAAAAATTAAGAATTGTTCAAATCGTAAAGGTATTTAATTCCCTTAAGCGTGCAATATTCGTCGAGAGTTTTTTCTGCATTTACGGATATTTCGCCAAAGACGAGGCCCGAATGTCCGCCCGTAAAAATTACGTTTAAACTATCGTTTCCGCAAATATTGTAATAATTGCAAATATTGTCGATGAATCCCTTTATTAAAAACAAAGTTCCGTTATATATTCCCGATTGTATAGCGGATTCGGTATTTGTTCCGATTAATGTTTTCGGTTTGCCGATTTTAACTAACGGAAGTTTTTCGGTTGAATCGTAAAGACTTTTTACTAAAGTATTTAAGCCGGGACAAATAATTCCTCCGAGGAAATCTCCTCTTTTATCGACTGCGTCTATCGTCAAAGCCGTTCCCAAATCGGCTATTATAATAAATTTTTTATTTGTAAAACGGGCGTAAGAAGCGTTTGCGATTCTGTCTGAACCTAGTTTCTCGCGGTTTTCGATGCATATTTTTATATTTAGTTCTATATCTGGAGAAATAAAAAAAGGTTTTAATTTTATATTTTTAGTAAAGAATTCTTCATAAACAGGTTCTGCGGAAGGAACCACCGAAGAAATGGAAATCGCATGAACGTCTTTTAATACGACATTTTTAGAGAAGAATTTCTTTAAATCGGAAGTAGAAGAAATTTTTGCCGTATCTGTTTTAAAGGCATTGATTATATCATAGTTTTCCCCGTGAAATAATCCGAAGGACGATGAAGAATTTCCTATGTCGCACGCTAATAGCATATTTTTTTAAAAATATATTTCTCCGGAGACGATCCTCTCCAATTCGTTTTCGCCTGTTTTTAAAAGAAGCGCTCCCTTTGAATCGATACCGACGACCTGCCCTTCCACCTTTTTGTCTTTAACATTTATTGCTATGGTTTTTCCCATCATGCCGAAGTATTTTTGATAGTGTTCCAGAACGGTAGGCAGGCCCGTAGATAAAAACATTTCGTAGTATTTATCGAATTTGTTAAGAATAGCTGCGATTAATAAATTTCGGTCTATAATGCCGGCCTGGGCATTTGCTTTTTTCGATTCTATTAAAAGAGAAGTTGCGATATTTTTTATACCGTCATCCAAGTCTTTTTCCAGGATATTGACGTTCATGCCGATTCCGACGATTATGTATTCTATCGTCATATTTTGAGTGCCCATTTCCGTCAATATT
Source organism: bacterium (assembly GCA_027319095.1). GTDB lineage: Bacteria > SZUA-79 > SZUA-79 > Acidulodesulfobacterales > Acidulodesulfobacteraceae > Acidulodesulfobacterium_A. The sequence goes on from DAHVNW010000010.1 coordinate 20,488, forward strand.
CCCGAAACTTTTTTAGAATCTATGAGGATATCGTTCGGCCATTTAATTTGTGGCGTCAAAGATGAGGTTTCCGCTATTGCGTCGGCTGCGGATACGGCGGTTAAAATGGTCATCCCCTGAGCGTTCTCGGGGGTAAATTTTGGCCTTAATATTATGGACATATAAATATTGCATGCGCAGGGCGATGTCCAAAACTTTCCGTTCCTGCCCCTTCCTTTTTCCTGAAAATCCGATATCACCACGCTCCCGTTTTTTACGCCCTTAACCGCTAATTCTCTTGCGAGGGTATTGGTAGAATCGACCTTTTGTTCGTAATATAAGTTTTTTCCGATAAATGAGCCTTTAAGCCGTTTTTTTATCTCGAATATGTCTATGTAATTTAATTGTATGGTTTGCTGCTCGTCTATGTTATGGGGCGAAATAATTTCTTCCATTTTATAGCCTCTTAAAATTTGTTATTTTTTATATTTTATACTATTTCCGTAGAAAATTTAAGCAAAATATTTAGCTAAAAATTCCGCCTTAAGCAAAAGAAGAAAAAGGCTGTTTTTTTTAAAGGAAATTTAACGAAAAATCTGCCGGGACTACGGAATTGGTAAGAGAACCCATAGAAATATAATCAACGCCGGTTTCGGATGCTATTTTTCTCAGCTTTTCGACGGTTATATTGCCGGAGGCTTCGGTAAGAGCTTTTTTGCCGATTATTTTAACGGCTTCTTTCATATAGCCTATTTCCATATTGTCGAGCATAATAATATCGGCTTTTGCCTTCACCGCTTCGGCGACTTCTTTTAAATTAGACGTTTCTATTTCTATTTTAAAATTCAAACCGGAATAGTATCTCCTTACGGCGTTTAACGCTTGTTTGATGCCGCCCGCGAGTTTAACATGATTGTCTTTTATCAGTATTCCCGACGAAAGGTCGAATCTGTGGTTTTCTCCTCCGCCTGTTTTCACAGCATATTTTTGGAGCAGCCTGATACCCGGTATAGTTTTTCTGGTATCTAAAATTTTTGTCTTAAGCCCCTTAAGCTCTTTAGACGCGATATTAGAAGCGGTAGCAATACCAGACATATGCTGAAGAAAATTAAGGGCGGTCCTTTCCCCATAAAGAATATCGCTTGCCTTTGCTTCCAATAGCAGTATCCTTTTGGATTCGGCGGCTTTTTCTCCCTCGCGTATCAAAAAATCAATTTTATAGCCGTTTTTTGAGATTATTTCGAACACCGTAGAAAATACTTTCAATCCGCATAAGACCGATTCTTTTTTTGCCGTAACTTCGCATCGTATTACGGGGTTTTTCTTAAAAGTAACGGCATCGGTCGTAATATCTCCGCCTTTAACGTCTTCGCTAAGGGAGGAATATATAAGCGGTTTTATTTGAGATTCTAAAATGCGCATATTTTTATTGCCGCTTAATTTTTTCTATTTCTTCTTTGACGAGTTTTTCTATAATCTCCGGTATAATATTTTTTATCGTTTCGATGATTTGAGGCTTAATTTCCTCGAAGGTTTTTTCTACGGATTCTTTTAGAAAGTTGTCTAATTTAACTAAGTTTTGTTCGTCTAAAATTTTCAAATTTAATTCTCCTTTAGATTTTTCGGCGTTAATAGTTTCCGAAAAGGTTTCGTTAAAAGCAAAATTTTCCATGTGTTTCACCGTTACCGGCGCTGCCGTTTCTAACGCGGACAGGACGGTTTCCTCTTTTTCCAAGTTTTTATCCAAATTATCTTGTTCTATATATTCTTTCGAAGCAGGACCGGCTGCCGCTTCTTTCTCTTTGTTATCGAAAGTCCAAATTTCCGCCGGTTCTTTTTCGCCGGACATGGAAGTTTCCGCATATTCCTGCGACGTTTCGGAAATTTCGACATATTCCGCTTCGGACGGTTCTTGCTGTTCTTTAGTTTCCATATGTTTAAACTGTTCAAACGGTTCAGGGGGTCCATTGGGTTGCGGCAGTTCCGCCTGCCCCGGTAATTCCGTCCCGCCGGCTTGCCCGGCTTGTTCGCTCTGTACGGTTTGTTCCGGTTGTTCCGTTTCCTTGCCGGGTTTCGAAGATTTATTAATGTTTTGAAATTCTTTAAAAATTGCGTCGTCTTTAAATAGGTTTTCGAAAGCCTGGCTTAATTCCGAAGATTCCATTACTGCCTGTTCTTTCGGATTTTCGTATTCGGCATTTACAGTATTTTTGTCGTTTGCGTTTTTAACTTCGAACACGGATATATCGAATACCTCTTCTTCGGCATCTTCCGTTTTATAAGGTTTTTCCAATGGAGCTGCGGCCGGATTGCCGGCGTTCAGGGCTTTTCTTATTTTTGCGATAAAAGCGTCTTTGTCGAACGGCCTGTATATGAATCCGTCGGCTTTTAATTTTATCAGCGTTTCCCTTTCGTTATCAGATAAATCGGAAGGAACCAATAAAATAAGGGGAATGTCGGAAAATTTAGGATTAGCTTTGATTTCCGCAATGCTTTTTTTTAAATCGATGTCTATTGTGTTGTAGCTTAAGACTATTATATCCGGTTTAAGAGTTTCCGCCATTTTAAATAAAGACGACGGTTCGTTTGCGAGATTCAAATTAAAATCGGAACTGTTATAAAATATTGCGGAAACAGCCCTTTGCATCGACCCGCTTTCGTCGATAAAAATTAAATTATACGACATAATTAACCGCCTCCCAACGCTTTAAAATATTTAAAATTTTTGATATACTATCCTTAATTCCATAATAGAAACTATATGATATATATTTTAAAACTATACAAAGCATCGACGAGCTTCGCTAATCCATAAAACAAAATTTTAATGCAGGATTAAGGTATTATATATTTATCGTCTTATTTTTAATTTTATGATTTTAATTTTAATATTTTTAAATAATATAGTCAATAAATTTAAAGAAATTTAAAAAAATTATGTCCGTCATAGATAAGTATATATTTAAACAGATGGTTTTTCCTTTTGTTTTCGGACTCCTGATATTTACTTTCAGCGTTACCGTTAACCGTATTCTTTTGCTTACCCAGATGGTCCTGAATAAAGGAATTAGCATTTCGGCGGTTTTGAAGCTTGCAAGCCTTACCATACCGGATTTTATGATAATAACCCTGCCGGTATCATTTTTGCTCGCTTTATTGACGGTTTTTGGAAAAATGACCCAGGACAACGAAATTATGGCGCTCAGGGCCTCGGGAATCAGCATAATCAAACTTACTAAACCCGTGATTGTTTTTGCTCTCATACCGCTCTTGTTTTCTATTTTTTTTTCTTTTTATTTAGCCCCGAGATTTAATTTTTTTTTCAGGGTGCTTGCCGTTAAAGAAGTTAAAAAGGCTGCTCTTTCGGCATTAAAAAAAAACTCTTTTACTAATAAATTCGGAAATCTGAAGATTTTCGTTAAAGACGTAAATACTAAGAAATCTACTTTAAAAGGCATTTTTATTTTGAACAAGGTGAAAAACACCCCCGAAACGTTAATTGCTAAAAGCGGAAATATACGGTATAACCAAAAACTTAATACCCTGTCTTTTTATTTAAAAAAAGGTATTATACAAAACCAAAATCCAGGCTCCGAAAATTTTTGGATGCTTAATTTCAATACTTATAAAATAAATATAAAATTAAAAGGGATTTCTATTCCCGGCAAAAAAAGTTCCGTTCATTTCCTTACTTTTTCCGAGTTGGCGCAAAAGTATCTAACCGAAAAAATTTCAAGGTTAAAAGGCGTTTATCTTTCTTATCTTTATAAAAAGATAGCTATTCCCGCCGCAACATTGCTGTTTATCTTTATCGGGATGCCCTTAGGCATGCTGTCGGAGAAAAGGAGCCTGTTTATGGCAATTTTCTATACAATAATATTCGTCGTTATATATTATATTCTTTTTACGTCTGGATTTTATACCGCCGTCAGCGGCGAATTAAATCCGTTTATTGGAGTATGGGGGGCGGATATTTTTCTTGCCGTCTCCGGATTAGTGCTTTATTTAAAAGCTTTTTTAAAATAGGGAGCCGGATTTAACCGGGTTTCCCCGCAACGGCGTTATTGAAGGAGAAAAAATGAAAATACTGCAAAAATATCTTATATCGGAATTTTTTAAATACTTTGCCATAACGATTGTCAGCTTAATATTTTTTTATATTACGGTAGATTTTATTTCGAACATAGGCGCATTTACAAAACATTCCCCGGAGTTTCAATATATTATTATCTATTATTTTTATAAATTGCCGGAAATAACATACAGGGTTCTTCCGCTGTCCATTCTCTTATCCGCATTGCTTTCCATTTCTTTTTTTAATAAAAATAACGAAATAACCGCCGTTAAATCATCCGGTTTAAGCATGCTTAAATTTTTTGCGCCTTTAATAGCCGTAGGGGCGTTAATGTCAATTTTTGCGTTTACTCTCTCTAATTTCGTCGCCGTGCGTTCAAACGTTTTAAGAAGGACGGTTATGCAAAAGTATATTAATAAAAATAAATCTTACACCGCCGGTTCGGTTTATAATTATATGACTAAAAACGTATTCATCCATTATAAAAAAAGCATAGTGACGGCAGAAGTTATGAATCCAAAATCTAAAAAGATAAAGCATGTCAACGTCTATGTTTTCGGCGGCAATTTTACCCTCGCAAAGAGATATATAGCAGAAGCCGGTCGTTTCGGCAGAAAAGGTTTAATGTTGGCAGGCGTACAGGAAGACACTTTTAATGCAAAAACCGCTAAAGAAGGATTTACCCAGAAATATTTCAAAACGTTTATAATTCCGATATACTTGAACCTGAGTTTTTTCAAGTCTTACACTTTAAGGCCGGAGTTTTTATCCATAATAAGCCTGTATAAAATGATAGGGGTTGCCGAAAAGTCCGAATCGGGACTAAGTTACGTTCTTACCAGTTATTATTCTAAATTATCTTTTCCGGTTATAAACTTAATTCTTGTATTAATAGGAATATCGGTAGGTCTTATGCTTGGGGAAAAAGGAAATTCTCCCGTTTCCATAGGCATAAGCATAGTATTTGCTTTTACATGGTGGGTCGTAAATTCCATAGCTATTTCGCTTGGAGAGTCCGCCCAGTTAAACCCCTTGCTTGCCGCGTTTATGGCGGACATAATATTTTTATCTTTTGCCTTATATCTTATACTCGATATAGACTGAAATAATACCTTAATCCCGCAGTAGAATTTTATTTATGGATTAGTCTTAAAATATATAGTACAGCTTAAATTGCAGGATTCAGGCAATATAATAACGCCGGGAAAATCATAATTCAAAACTTAACCCGTCGTAAGAAGGAATGAAGGCTTGTTTTGATTTGCACGAACAGATTTCTGCTATTTCGTCGTAATCGACGTTATGCCCCATATGCGTAAAATATGTTCTTGCCGGTTTTATTTTTTCCGAAGCGGCGACGGCTTGCTCTATGCTTAAATGCGTCCCGTGGGTATCGAACCTGAGAGCGTCTATCATGAGCGCATTTACGCCCTTAAGCAAATCGAACGACGGTTCCGGTATCGAAGAAACGTCGGTAATGTAAGCAAAGTCATTTATCCGGTAACCGTATATTAAATTTTTACCGTGAAAAACGGGAACGGGAGTGATTGTTACTTGAGGTTGTATTTCAAAAGAATTTTTGATGGTATTGGCGATAAGATATGGCTTGCTTGATTCGGTTTTTTCTTTAAATATATAATCGAACTTATTTTTAATAAATTCTATCGACTGTTCGGAACCGTAAACCGGTATGAATTTATTATCTTTCTTTTTTATGTAATTAAACATTCTCAAGTCGTCTATTCCGAAAATGTGGTCGGCATGGGTATGGGTATAAAGAACGGCATCTATATTTTTTAGGTTAAATTTGAGAGCCTGGGTTCTTAAATCGGGAGACGTGTCTATGAGAATGTCGAAATTATTAACCGATATAAGTATAGACGGCCTTAATCTTTTATTTTTGAGGTTCGAGGAGGTGCAGACGCTGCATTTGCATCCTATTAAGGGAACGCCGGTGGAAGTTCCGCATCCTAGTACTAATATTTTCATATATTTTTATGATACAATAAAATTTGATTTAAATAAAGCGCGTTGATTAAAACCCTCGCCTATGCCCACAAAAGGCATGCTTTTGTATCGTAAAGGGAGGGGAATTGCGCAGGATAAATCTCTTATAAAAAAAGGAGAGAGAATAAGGCTGCAGGTTTATAAATTCGAAAAATGAAGAAGAAAAATAGCGAAAAAAACATCCGAAAAGATCAAGTAAAAGTAAAGATTAAAAGGGAAATTATCTTTGCTGCGGTAGTTTTTCTGCTCGTCGTTTTTTCGACTTTCGAAGAACTCAGGATGATTACGTTTTCCAACGTTTCCGTGACGTCGAAAATTATCGTCTATGCTTATATCAATATAACTATAGTATTGTTTCTTTTTATGTCGTTCTTAGTTTTAAGGAACGTTATAAAATTAGTCGTAGAAAGAAAGAAAGGGGTAATAGGCGCAAAACTTAGAGCAAAGTTAGTGGGGCTTTTTGTAATAGTAAGCGTGGTGCCGTCGGTTTTTATGTTCGTAGTCATTATCGCTACCGGTTTTGCAGCGAATATTATAAACAAATGGTATTCGCTCAGGTTTGAAAAAGCCATGAATTATATGAAGGCAATCCTAAGGAAGCACAGCGGGGTCATTAAGAACGCAAGGGATGCCGGCGTCAATCGTAAAATTGAATGGCTCGAACATTTTTACAGGGAATATTCGCAGATAAGGTTTATAAAAAATCCTATGGAGACTACATATCTGATATTATTTTCTATTTTTACTCTCATAGTCCTGTTTATATCTTCATGGGTGGGTTTCTATATCTCTAAAAAATTAACCAAACCGATTATAGACTTAGTTGAAGGCACAAAAAAAGTCGCTTCGGGAAATCTAGATATTAAAGTCGAAAAAGAATCCGACGATGAAATCGGAATGTTGATAAATTCCTTTAATTCCATGACATCCGACCTTAAAGACAACAAGGGAGAAATTGAAAAGGCAAACGCCGGTTTAAAAAAAGTCAACGAGGAAATAGAAAGAAGAAGAAAGTTTATGGAGATAATCTTAAAAAACATCCATGCCGGCGTAATAGGCATAGATGCGACGGGCAGGGTCAGGAGCCTTAATAAAGCGGCGGAAGATATGTTTGGAATATTGAATAAAGACGCGCTTGGAAAAAATTATAAAGAAGTTTTCGATAAGGACATATTTACCGATATTAGAGGCATTATAAGAGATTTAGCCAAAAACGAAAAAGATACCTTAACGAAAGAGCTAAAATTAAGCATAGGGGGAAATTTAAAAGTATATATCGTAAACCTTACCGTATTAAAAGACGAATCCTTGAATTATATAGGCTTCATTATAGTATTAAACGATACTACCGATATGATGAAAGCGCAAAGGGTTGCCGCCTGGGAAGAAGTTGCAAAAAGGATGTCGCACGAAATAAAAAATCCGCTGACCCCGATACGTCTTTCCGCCGAAAGGCTAAAAAGGAAATATGGAGGAAAAGTTTTTTCCGAAGACGGAGTTTTCAGCGATTCAATCGATACGATAATTAAAGAGGTCGACGATTTAAAAAATATCGTCGATGAATTTTCGCTTTATGCAAGGCTGCCTAAAGCCAATTTTGAATTGACCGATATAAACGTCTTGATAGACGAAGTTACGGCCCTTTATAAAAATGCGCATAGAAATATAGGATTCAAAGCTAAACTTATGGAAAATCCGCCCAAAGTTTTCATTGACCGGAGACAGATGAAAAGGGCTTTTATGAATCTCATGGAAAATGCGGTTTACAGCGTAACCTTAAAATCTATCGGGGAAATGGGAACGGGAGGAAAAGATGCGGCCGATAATAAATATAAAGGCGAAATAACAATAACCGTAAAAACGGAAACGGCGTCCGGCAAAATTTCCAAAAATATCGATATCGAAAATATTGGGAACGCCGAAAATAATAAAAATAAGATAAATGAGAAAAATACTGTAAAGACGAACGGCAATCCGGCGGAAAGCCTGATAATAGTTTTTTCGGATAACGGAACCGGAATAGACGACGCAACGATGCAAAATATGTACGAACCTTATTTTTCGACGAAACAGGGCGGTACCGGACTGGGTCTTGCAATTACTAAAAATATAATGATGGAGAATAATGCTTCTATTGCCGCTAAAAATAACGAAAACGGCGGGGCAGATTTCATAATAGAATTAAAAGCTGCATAACGGAGTCCGAATTAAATGAAAACAGTGCTTATTATAGACGACGAAGAAAACATTAGAAATTCCCTGTCCGGCATACTTAAGGACGAAGGTTATGCCGCTATTTCGGAAAGCAACGCCGAAGCCGGGTTTAAAGCGTTCGCCGAAAAATCTCCAAATGCGGTTTTGCTCGACGTCTGGCTGCCTGACGGGGACGGGGCCGATATTTTAGCAAAAATGATTAACATTAATAAAAATATTCCGGTTATTATGATTTCCGGCCATTCCAATATAGATACCGCCATAAAGACCATTAAGATAGGGGCATATGATTTTATCGAAAAACCGCTATCCTTGGACAGGCTGCTCATAACCGTAGAAAACGCCATAAAATTTAACAGCCTGAGCGAAAAGAAAACTATTTTAGCCGAAAGTCAGCCGGGGGGTTTTGAATTTATCGGCGAAGCCGAAAAAATTAAGATATTAAAAGAAAAAATAGCAAAAGCCGCGCCCTCTTCGGCTCCGGTCCTTATCACCGGAGAAAACGGCACCGGCAAGGAGATTGCGGCAAGGGCGGTTCATTTAAACAGTATAAGGAAAGACGAGCCGTTTATAGCAATAAACTGCGCCGCTATTCCCGAAGAGCTTATAGAAAGCGAAATTTTCGGCTACGAAAAGGGTGCGTTTACTGGAGCAAATGCAAGAAAAAAAGGAAAATTCGAACTTGCGGACGGAGGAACTATTTTGCTCGACGAAATAGGCGATATGAGCTTAAGGATGCAGTCTAAAATACTTAGGGTTTTGCAGGAAAATAAATTTCATAGGGTGGGAGGCGAAAGCGAAGTAGAGGCCGACGTGCGGGTCATAGCCGCTACCAATAAAAATCTCGAAGCCGAAATAGCGGCAGGCAGATTTAGAAACGATTTATTTTTCAGGCTTAACGTTATTCCGCTTTGCGTTCCGCCTTTAAGGGAGCGAAGGGAAGATATTTCTTTATTGGCCGATTATTTTACTAAGATTTTCGGCGGCAATTCCCGCAGGTTAGAAATAGATAAACCCGCCATGAATATATTAAAAAATTACGATTGGCCTGGAAACGTCAGGGAGTTAAAGAACATTATCGAAAGATTTTCTATATTGAACGCTAACGGCAAAATAACCGCAAAGGATGTTTTAAGCGAATTAAAAATAGGCATAGAAACTCCTAATGCCGCAAATGCCGGGCATGCCGAAAATTACGGACAATATATGTTGCCAGATTCTTTTAAAGAGGCAAAAGAAAATTTCGAAAAAGCTTATTTAATACGCAAACTAAGCGAAAACGACAACAATATAACGAAAACGGCAAGAATTCTTGGGATGAGCCGCCGCAACCTGCAAAAAAGAATTAACTGCTTAAATATTAATCAATAAAATTTTTATATTTAAAACTGCCTAAATTTATAGCATAAATATTCCCGCTTTTTTTATTTCTTAGATATTTTAAATAACCCCGATTTATTCTTTCTTTTATTTATTCTCGTGCTCCCGGCTTAGTTTCCGGGTTAATTGCAATCGCAATAAAATAACTGGCATAACTTTTGCTTTATTTTTGATTACGTTAGAATCGATATGCAAATCTGCATATAAAAATCGATAACGGTATATATATAAAAGGTAAAAACTTAATCTCAAAATAGGAGAGCGTATGAAAATTAAAAAAACATTTTCGGCAATTATGTTTATGTTATTTGCGGTTTTTTTAAGCTTGGCTTTTTTTGCCGTTCAAAAAACGGCATATGCGGCAACTTCCAAAACAGGCATTAAGGCAATCGAGACAAAATTAGACAAAGCCCTTTCGGAAATTAAGGCAATAAAAAAAGAAAATAAAACGAATAGCGCGGCAAACTATTTTTCTAATATTCAGCTGTTAGGAACCCTTGCAGCTTCTTATACTTATAACTTTGTAAAACCGGAAACGGTAAACACGCCGTCCTCTTTCGAAGGCAACGGAAATTACGGCGATAACTGGCAGCCGGACGGATTTGCGGTAAATAACGCCGACATAACCATAAGGCGTTCGCCCGGCACTTCTTAAGACCCTTACGGCGTAGGTTTTCATATATCTTTGGATTTTGGACAGAATATACAGTTTTATAAAGCGTATTACGGAAATACGTCGTATTTTACCGCCCCATTCGAGGACAGGACTCCTTACGACATAAGAAAAGCATATGTCAATATAAACCTGCCCGTAGGAAGCGGGTTAGATATCCACGTAGGAAAGGAGCAGTCGCTCCTCGGTTTTGAAGCATTCAACCCGATAAGGAACTGGAACGATACCTATTCGCTATTGGATGCCGTCGAGCCGTCGACGCTTGCCGGGGTTTTCTTTACATATAACTTTATTCCGCAGCTGACTTCGACATTAGGAATAGCAAATACTATTAACTCTGCAGTTCCTATAGACAATCTTCCGGTCGCGGAGCTTAACGAAAGCTATGCCGCGACAAGCATGCTTACGTTTAACGGGGGATTCGTTTACGGGGAAAACAGCTATCTGGCGGGAAACGGAACGGGCGGCAGCACAGGCGGACAGCTTTACGAAGACAACCTTAATAAAAGCTTTTACGGGTATATAAATGCAGAGTTAAGTCCGGCGCCCGATTGGTCTTTCGTTTTGGATTACGAGCTGGGCTTAGGCGGCGGATTTAATAACTCGGTATTAAGCGACAACGGGATAACCGCAGGTTCGTATTCGGGATATCCTGCCTTAGTCAGGACTTCGAACTCTACCTACGGCAAGTCCCGTTTTTACGGCATAGCCGGTTATATTCACCACCAGCATAATTACGGTTTCGGACAGGTAGCCGAAACGTTAAGGGAAGTAGCCGCATACGACCAGAACGGCATGTGGGAGGCTACGAGCACGCCTGGAGTAAGCGATAATTATATAGATTCTACTTTGACGCTTGCATATACTCCGGCTGCCAAAAACTTTAAAAACGTGCAGTTCAGGTTCGAGTTCGAACATCAGGGGGCTAACCACGAAGTTTATTTAGATTCTAACGGTTCGGCGACCCGTTCGCAGCAAAATACAGTCAATTTTATGGTCCTGTATAGTTTTTAACAAAAAGGAGGTGAAAAATATATGAAAAAAATAGAAGCTATTATTAAGCCTTTCAAAATAGACGACGTAAAGGAATCGCTTAACGGCATAGGAATCCACGGGATAACCGTCACGGAAGTCAAAGGCTTTGGAAGGCAGAAAGGGCATACCGAGTTATACAGAGGAGCGGAATACCGCGTGGATTTCGTTCCGAAAGCAAAATTGGAAATAGTGGCATCGGACGAACAGGTTTCAAGCATAGTGGAAACGATAGAAAAGGCCGCCAAAACAGGCAATATCGGCGACGGCAAGATTTTTATATCTTCGGTAGAAGAAGCAATAAGGATAAGAACCGGAGAAAAAGGAGAGTCGGCAATTTAAAGCAGGATTTATTAATTTTAAAAAATTTTAAGATTAAGGAGGAAAAGTTTTATTATGAAAATAAGGAAGCTAAATTTTAAAATTCCCATAGGCCTTTTATGGTCTTCTATTATAGGAAGCATGGGATTACTTTTGTTTTCCTGGGTTAGTCCGGTTTTTGCCGCAGCGGCTAAAATTCCGGCGTTTAACAGCGGAAATATCGCATGGGTTTTGGCGTCGTCCGCACTGGTTTTGATAATGACCCCGGGACTCGGATTTTATTACGGCGGTATGGTAAGAAGAAAGAACGTCCTGAATACCATATCTCTTAGTTTTATTACAATATGCACCGTAAGCGTTATATGGATTTTATGGGGATATTCCATCGCCTTCGGACCGGACGCTTTTCACGGAGTCATAGGCAGCCTTAAATATATAGGATTAGTTGCGATGCAAGAGACCCAGCATTCTAGGTATGACGGCACCATACCGTCTTATATTTACGTGATGTTTCAGCTTATGTTCGCGATTATTACCGTCGCCCTGGTAAGCGGTTCGCTTGTGGAAAGGATAAAGTTTTCCTCATGGGTGATATTTACGATAGTTTGGCTTACCGTCGTTTATGCTCCGGTTGCTCAGGCGGTATGGGGGATCGGAGGATTGTTTCAAAAAATGGGCGCATTGGATTTTGCTGGAGGAACGGTCGTTCATATAAATTCCGGCGTCGCGGGCCTAGCGGGAGCAATCGTGCTTGGAAAAAGAAAAGGCTATATGAAAGAAAACATAGTTCAGCCTAACCAGTTAGGTTATACTATTCTTGGAGGCGCTCTCTTATGGTTCGGGTGGTTCGGGTTTAATGCCGGAAGCGCACTGGAAGCAAACCCTCTTGCCACCTCCGCTTTTTTAGTAACCAATACCGCCACGGCTGCCGCCGCTATCGGCTGGATGATTGCGGAGTGGATCAGAAGCGGAAAACCGACGACGCTCGGTATGGTTTCAGGCGCGGTTGCCGGACTTGTCGCCATTACTCCGGCGTCCGGTTTCGTTAATCCGATAGCTTCAATTATCATAGGTTTCGTAGCCGGAGTAATATGCTATTCCATGGTTGTTTTCGTTAAGCCGAAATTCGGCTACGACGATGCGTTAGATGCTTTTAACGTTCATGCCACCGGAGGAGCATGGGGTGCGCTTGCTACCGGTTTATTTGCCGACCCTTTAATTAATTCGGCGGGAAGAGGTTTGTTTTACGGCAATCCGGGACAGATGTGGGTTCAGCTGTTGACGGTAGTTTCAGTTGCGGTTTATTCTTTTACTATGAGTTTTATAATATTCAAGGTAATAGATAAAGTAATGGGCCTGCGCGTCGATAAAGAAACCGAATCGATAGGTCTCGACATAACCCAGCACGATGAAGCGGGGTATAATTTCTAAAACGGCTAAGCAGAAAACAAAATAGGGGCAACAAAATGGGGGCGGATTTTAAATCCGTCCCCATTTAGGCGTCTTTCTTCAACGAATTAATAACCAATCCGGTGATAATTTTCGGATAGAAATATGTAGATTTTTGAGGCATTCTCAGGTTTAAGGATGCGATTTTTATTACGTCCTCGATTTTAGCCGGATTCATAAAAAAAACGGCTTCCAATTCTCCGTTTTTTACTTTTTCGACAGCCTTTTTCGCATCCTTTTCGTATGATAGGTATGTTTGCAGGTCTATTTCCTCCTGAGAGATATTCAAAGCCTTTTTTAATATGTATTCCTGGAGAATAGAAACATCCAGCCGGTTTAGCGGGCTGTCGTCGTTATCGCCGGCTTTATTAATTTTCGCGATAAATGAAAGAATATATCCCCTGCCCGAACTGTGCGCAAATCCAAACGATACGGTATTCTCTCCGGCCTTTTTATTTTCGTTAACCAGGTTATCCAAAGCCGTTTCTTTATAGTCGAAATTTTCTTTTATCGTATCTAAGAAACCTTCGGCAGCGATGCTTTTTCCTTTTATGCCTCTGTGTGTCGGCAAAATAACTAATCCTTCCTGATTGGAAGGGGCAAAATACATAAGGCAGGAACCAGCATCTATCGCCTCCCCCATACCTTTTTCCCTGACGTAATTCCTGTAATTCAAGCAGGTCTCGAATCTATGGTGTCCGTCAGCTATATAAATGGATTTGTCACCCATTTTGTCTTGTATATTTTTTATAACCCCTGCGTCCGTAATACGGTATAAAATATTTTTTATGACGTTTTCGTCCGTGAAATCAAAAAGTTTTTCGGCAACCTTAACCGCTTGTTTTAAAATATTTAAAACTTCCGAATTTTTATCTTCGAATACCGAAAATATAGGGCTAAAGTTTGCGTTAGTCGCTTCCATAAGCTTAAATCTGTCTTCCTTGGGCTTGGACAGCGTTGTCTCGTGCCCGTAAATCGAATCGTTTTCTTTCGTTTCGGGGAGCAAAAAAAGCGCGATAAATCCAGTTCTTTCATATGAAATGCCGTCTATATCGAAGGTTTGCGAGTAAACGTAAATCGAATCTTTATTTTCTCTTTTTAATATGCCTTTTTTTATCCATTCTTTAAATAAATTTGCCGCCGTTAAATATTTATCTTCTTTTACGTTTCCGTTTCCGTTTTCTTTTCCGTATTCCAATCTGATTATGTTATAACCCGACCTTAGGTAAAGGTCATCCTGGAGTTCTTTGCCGATAACGTCGTAAGGCGGGGCGGTAAGGTTTTTAATGCCTCCCGCGGCGCCTTCGTCGTAAATATAAGGTTTAAAAGGCAGAATGGCAGTCTTTTTCATGTTTTATTTTATTATTTAGAGATTTCGTTATAATTATAAGATTGGATTAGAACCGGGCGTAGCGTAAGAATGCAAGCCTGGAATAATTAAATCGACGCCTAGATAACAGAATATTACTACGGCAAATCCGATAACCGCAATCCACGCCATTTTTTTCCCGCCCCATCCTTTAGTTAATCTTGCGTGAATAAACAACATATAGGTAAGCCAGGTAATAAGCGACCATGTTTCTTTGGGATCCCAGCTCCAGTATCCGCCCCACGCGCTGTCCGCCCAAGCCGCTCCGATAGCTATTCCTGCCGTTAAAAAAACCACGCCGAATACTATTACTTTATAAATGGCTTCTTCGATAATCTTTGGCGGAGGCAGAAGGCTTAAAAATTTACTCTGTTTTTTAATTTTAATTTGTTGTCCGCCGCCGTTTTGAGCAGGCTGCGTTAATGCCGGCTTGCTTTCCTTTCCGCTTTTAATTAAATAGAGTATTCCGAGTCCGAATGAAGCCGCAAATGCGCCGTACGAAAGGAACAGCGCTATAATATGATAAAGCAGCCAATAGCTTTGAAGCGCAGGAATAGTCGGCTCTATCGCGCTCACGGCCATAGGGGAGAAAGAAGCGAAAACTAAGGCAAGCAACGCTACGAATGTTATTATGAACCCCAAAGCATCGAAATCGTAAAAAATCCTTAAAAGAATAAAACCGAATATAATTACGTAGGCGAAAAACACTAAAGAGTCGTAAAGATCGACTAAGGGCGGCGTATCGATGCCTATTTTATAGGCATAAATCCATCTTATAATAAACGCAAAGGTTTGTATTATAAATGAGGTAATTAAAAATCCAAAGGATATTTTAGAAATTGCTTTATTTCCTATAAACAAAAAAACCAGGTAACCCATAAAGGACAATGCGACGAAAATTAAAGATATCGTAAAATATAGCGAGCCGTCTAATACCGAAACGTTTGGAGTCATAATTAATAATTAACCTCCTAATTCTTTTTTAATATCTGCAATATTTTTATTAAATCTCTTATAAAACGATTCGAATTTCTTTTTTGGAACCGAAATTATTTCTATAATAGTTTTTTTTCCGCCTTCGGCTTCAGTTAATCTGACCCATGTTTGAGCCTGGTTAAAGAAAAAAGCAAAAAACATGGAAACGATTAATATTATGCACCCTATCCATACTAAAGACACGTATTTATTTTTAGAAATTTCCATACCGCTGTAATAATATGTTTTTACCTGCGCTATTCCCGTATATAAAAAAACCATGTGTTTATATTTGGCAAAAATCATCGGTTCCTTTAAGTTTTTATCCGGCAAAATATGAAAACGCACCTTTTTGACGGCATTTTTTTTATCGTTTTTTATTATATTTAAATAGAAAGGGAGCCGCCCTTTTTTAGGATGCTTATAAGGAATAAAGCTAAAGCTTATGCCGCCCACGCCTGCCGGATACGATTTCCCGATTGCCGCATTTATGTATTTTCTATACGCTGGATTTTTTAAATTAAGAGACAAAATACGCACTATAACTTTAGTAGGCTTATAATGTCCGTAACTTGCCTGGTATATTGTAATGCCGTCGTAAGTTACAGGATGGTTGACTTCCATATTTTTTGTTAAGACCGTTACGTGATTTTTAATTATGCTGATTGTGCTAATATAAGCTTTAGGGATGCGGTCGGGATAATATTTTGTCTGGTATTTGTCGAGCCTTATGACGAAAGGCAGTTTTACCGGCTTTTGATTTTTAAGCAGGTAAGAAACGTTAGTTTTTTCCCCGACTTTTATGTTGGTATAAGACCTGAAGCCGTATTTGAAATTCAGCAGGACGCCTACGATAATTATTATTACGCTTAAATGGGCTATGAAAGGCGAAAACCTGAAAACGGAATTTTTAGAATAATATAATTCCGTGCTTCCCCCGTTATCGCCTTGTTTTTTTACAAAGGGTTTTCCGAACTTTAAATTTAAATTTTTTTTAATTTCTTCCGCAGTTTTTTTAGATTCTAAGGTTTCAAATACGCCTTTCGGGGTTTTTTTATCCAATGTCTCTTTAAAAGATGGAAAAGGTCCGAAAACCGCTTTCAGCGTTTGCGGAAAAATATTTGCCGATGCAAAGACTAAATTTACTATAAGAAGCGCCGCCAACCCTATAAAATACCATGAATCGTAAATATTTAAAAACCCGAGCCGATAAAGTATATGATACGCAGCCGGTCCGAATATTTTTTTATACTGATTTATCGTATTCCCTTGATTTATGAAAGTTCCTATCATAGCGATTGCCGCGATTGCTATAAAAAGAAATATGGCGAGCTTGACGGAGGAAAAAAAATTATTTAATTTCGAAAACATTTTCATATTATATTGAATTGCCGGAAAATTGTAAAGCCAAAAAATTTAGGATTAGGTAAGTTTTAGATTAATTTCTAATTAATTTCTGATTAATCTTGACAAAATCTAAAAATATTGATTAAATAATATTTAGCACTCAGAATGTTTAAGTGCTAATTAAAATTTAAGACGAATCGATAAAGTAAGCGGATATTTAGCCTGTCATGTTCGTTTAAGGCATTTATGGAAGAAAAGTGCGAAAAAAACAACAACGGTTTAACGCGCGGCAAAGCGGGCAGTTGCTGCGGCAGTTTAAGCGAAAGGAGCAGGGAAGTCCTGTTGGGCATAATAGAAGGATACTTCGGAACCGCTAATCCGGTAGGCTCAAAATTTATCGCGGAAAATTATAATTTGAATTTAAGCTCCGCTTCTATTAGAAATATAATGGCATCTTTGGAAGAAGAAGGGTATATTTACCAACCGCACTTTTCGGCGGGAAGGGTACCTACCGCAAAGGGATACAAGTTTTATATAGAAAGCTTGATGAAAGCCGAAAAAATAACTAAGGAACAAAAAGAAAATATTAAAAAAAAGTTTAACGCCGAAAATAGAAATTTAAGCATTATATTAAATCAGGCTTCCATTTCGCTTTCCGATTTGTCGCATTATGCAGGAGTGGTTCTTGCTCCCGATACTTCCGGCGCCTGCCTTCTGCATATCGAGTTCATAAGGATAAAAACGAACAATATTCTTGCTATTATAGTATTTAAAAACGGCATTACCGAAAATAAATCGTTTTATATTGCAAAAGATATTAAGCAAAACGAACTTATCAGGTATTCCAATAAACTTAATTTTATTATAGAAAATAAGAAATGCGATTTAGACGGATTAAAAGAAATCATAACCGAAGAAATGCACAGCGATAAGGAAAATTTTTATACGATATTAAATAATACGATATTTTATTCCCCGGACGGGGCCGGCGGCAATTACGATAACTGCCTGTACGTGGGTCCTGAAGGCGGTTTATTGGAAGAGCCGGAATTTTCGAATAACGAACAGATAAAATTTCTTATTAAAACCATTTCCGATAAAAAGACTATAATAAAACTGCTCGGACATACCAAAAACAGCAAAACGAAGCAGTTTTTTATAGGTTCTGATACGGAGTGGTCGGAAATATCCGGTTTATCCCTCATAACCGCTCCGTATTTCAGCGAAAATAATATGCTAAAAGGGTCTATCGGTATTATAGGCCCGTTAAGAATGAACTATTCCCACGTAATATCCATAATAGATTTTATGGCCGAATTTCTTGGAGAAATTATATGAATATAATGAATATGAAATTAAACTCTGGGAGAAAAAACAGATGCATGTAAACGAAAAAAACTTTAAAAACGAAAAAGTAAACGCAGGCGGCGAAGAAACGGACGTAGAAAACGAATTTGGAAAAAAAATGGAAGAGCCTGAAGCGGAAGAACGGTTGACGGAAGATTCGATAGCCGTAGAAACCGATATAGACATCGACGAGATTCCAAACCCGGAAAATATCGACGAAGCCGGCAAGACCCTTAATTATTTAAAAAATGCCCTAAAAAGGTTAAAAAAAGAATGCGAAGATTCAAATTCAAATTATCTTAAAAGTTTAGCCGATTTTGAAAATTTCAGGAAAAGGATGAACAGGGAAAAAGAAGAGTCCTTAAAGTTCTCCAACGAAAGGCTTTTGAAAGATATGCTTCCTGCAATCGACTATTTGGATCTTGCGATAGGACATTCGGCATATTATCTCGGACAGGATTCTTCGGGCAACCTTAAGTCTTTCATAGACGGCGTAAAGTTAGCCTACGACGAATTTATAAAGATTTTAAAAAACCACGGAGTCGAAATTATAGAAACATCCGGGAAAAATTTCGACCCTAATTTTCACGAAGCTGTAGAAATACTTGAAGATTCAGGCGAGCCTGACGGAAAAATAATAGCCGAAAAAAGAAAAGGGTATGTTTTTAAAGAAAGGCTGTTAAGACCGGCCATGGTTTCGATTGCAAAAAATAAAAATTAGGATGCAAAATTCCATTTTTATTTATTTACATATAAGATATAATTATAATAATTAATAAAAAATAATCAAAAAATAAAATTCACATATGTTTTAAGGAGAAGTTAATCATGGGAAAAGTAATAGGAATCGATTTAGGAACCACAAACTCCTGCGTTGCGGTTATGGAGGGCAAAGAGCCCGTCGTAATAGCAAACTCGGAAGGCGCAAGGACGACGCCGTCCGTAGTATCTTTTGCCGACAACGGCGAGAGGCTTGTCGGGCAGGCGGCTAAAAGACAGGCTGTAACAAATCCCGAAAACACAGTTTATGCCGTAAAAAGACTTATCGGCAGAAAGTATGATTCGCCGGAAGTGCAGGCATTTAAAAAAGTATGTCCATATAAAATCGTTCCCAGCGAAAACGGGGACGCATGGGTCGAAATAAAAGGCAGAAAATATTCGCCGGCGGAAATCTCGTCTATAATATTGATAAAAATGAAAAAGACGGCAGAAGATTATCTGGGCGAACCGGTTACCGAAGCGGTAATTACCGTTCCGGCATATTTTAACGATTCGCAGAGGCAGGCTACGAAGGACGCCGGCAAGATAGCGGGTCTCGATGTTTTAAGAATTATCAACGAGCCTACGGCATCTTCGCTTGCATACGGTCTCGACAAAAAGAAGGAAGAAAAAATAGCGGTTTACGATCTCGGCGGCGGAACTTTCGATATTTCCATCCTCGAACTTGGCGAAGGCGTATTCGAGGTAAAATCGACCAACGGCGATACTTTTCTGGGCGGCGAAGATTTCGACCAAAAAATAATCGACTATATTGCCGACGAATTCAAAAAAGATTATACGATAGATTTAAGAAAAGACAAGATGGCCCTTCAAAGGTTAAAAGAAGCCGCAGAAAAGGCAAAAATAGAACTTTCGTCTTCCCTGGAAACCGACGTTAATCTCCCGTTTATAACGGCGGATGCAAGCGGCCCTAAACATTTAAATATGAAGTTATCCAGGGCGAAGCTTGAACAGCTTACCGGAGGATTAATAGAAAAGTCCATGGGGCCGGTTAAAACGGCATTAGGAGATGCTTCCCTTTCGACATCTCAGATAGACGAAGTCGTTCTTGTCGGCGGACAGACCAGGATGCCCAGGGTTCAGCAAGCCGTTAAGGATTTTTTTGGGAAAGAACCCCATAAAGGCGTTAACCCCGACGAAGTAGTCGCGGTCGGCGCGGCAATTCAGGGAGCCGTTCTTAAAGGCGATGTAAAAGACGTATTGCTTCTCGACGTTTCTCCTCTTTCTCTTGGCATCGAAACGCTCGGAGGAGTCAGTACGAAATTAATAGAAAAAAATACTACTATCCCGACAAGAAAAAGCCAGATATTTTCTACGGCGGCCGATAACCAGCCGGCGGTTACGATAAACGTTCTTCAGGGAGAAAGGGAAATGGCTTCCGACAACAAGAGTCTTGGAAGATTCGAACTTACCGGAATACCGCCGTCGCCGAGGGGCGTTCCTCAAATCGAGGTCACGTTCGATATAGACGCCAACGGAATAGTCCATGTTTCGGCTAAAGACTTAGGAACCGGCAAGGAACAGTCTATTAGAATTACGGCTTCCAGCGGATTATCCAAAGAAGAAATAGATAAAATGATTAAAGAAGCGGAACTTCACAAAGACGAAGATTTCAAAAGAAAAGAGCTGATAGAGGTAAGGAACCATTTAGACGGATTAATTTATTCGGTTGAAAAAACGCTAAAAGAGTCGGAAGGTAAAATAGAATCTTCCGATAAAATGGCTGCCGAGGAAAAAATTGCCGAGGCCAAAAAAGCCGTCGAAGGAGATGACGCGGAAGCCATAAAGCGCATAACCGAAGAATTAGAAAAATTATCACATGCTATAGCCGAATCTATTTACAAGAAAACGGCGGCGGAGGGCGCGGGCGCAGGTTCCGGCGGCGCCGGTGCCGGCGGTTCCGCGGAGGCAGGCGCCGGATACGGGTATGACGAAGGACAGGGCAAATCTGCCGACGAAAACGTCGTAGAAGCGGAATACGAAGAAGTGAAAGATAAAAAGAACGAATAAGCGTTTAACATTTCAATTTAACATTTTAAATCAACTAATTATTTTATAATGGCGTCTAAAAGAGATTATTATGAAATTCTGGGCTTGGAACGGGATGCAAGCTCGGATGAAATAAAAAAAGCTTACAGGAAACTTGCCCTGAAGCATCATCCCGATAAAAATCAGGGAAACGGGGAAGCGGAAGAAAAGTTTAAAGAAATAAACGAAGCATACAGCGTTTTATGCGACGATGAAAAAAGAGCCGCGTACGACAGGTTCGGCCATGAAGGGCTGGGGGCTTTTGCCTCCGGTACGGGAGGAGGCGGATTCGGGTTCGGCGATATATTCGGCGAATTTTTTGGAGACATTTTTTCTCAATCCGGCAAGAAAAACAGGCGTAGAAAAGGCGAAGATTTAAGGTACGGAGTCAGAATACAGTTTGAGGAATCTATATCAGGGGTATCTAAGCAAATAAAATTCAATAGATACGAAATATGTTCGTCCTGCGACGGAACCGGCGCGAAAAAGGGTACGAAAAAAATTACATGCTCCGTTTGCAGAGGAACCGGGGAAATCAGACAACAGCAAGGTTTTTTTTCCATTTCCAGGACGTGCTATAAGTGTAACGGGGAAGGTGAAATAATCGAACATCCCTGTCCAGCCTGCAAAGGAGAGGGCAGGGTTATAAAAGAACGCAAGCTCGATATAAAAATACCGGCCGGTATAGAAGACGGCAACAGGCTTAAAGTATCCGGAGAAGGTTCTTCCGGGTTTTTCGGCGGTCCAAACGGCGATCTTTACGTCGATATAAGCGTCGAAACCCATTCGATATTTAAAAGAGATGGAAGCGATATTTTCGTTTCTATTCCGATAAGTTTTTCACAGGCGGCTTTAGGGTGCGAATTAGAAGTGCCCACGGTTGACGGAAAATCTGTTATAAAAATATTGTCGGGCACGCAAAGCGGAACGCAATTGACGCTTAAAGGAAAAGGGGCGCCGAGGATTAACGGCGGACCTAAGGGCAACGAATATATCAGCGTTATCGTCGAAACGCCGACAAATTTAACTTCGAAGCAAAAAAAGCTTTTTGAAGAACTTGCCGCCGAAAATAAAGAAGAAAGCCATCCTTTAAAAAAATCTTTTATGGATAAAATTAAATCTTTTATATAATATAATATAATATAAATTTTATTCGCTTATAAAACGAATATCCCTAACGGATATTTTTTTATCTAAAAGAAGATTGCCGTCGTTTGCGGAAGAAAAAAATTCGTTGATTTTTTTTACGAATTCTTCTTTAATAAAACCAAGTTCGAAAATTAAAACCGAATTTTCCACGCTAACCGTTAAAACATTGTTATATAAGGTTTTGGGCCTGGTTTTTTTACTTATTTCCTTTCCGCATATCGATTCCCAGTTTTCGTATAATATTAAAACGCAATAATCGGAGCGGCTCAGACTTTTTTTTAGCGCGGATAAAAGTATATCCTTTAAATTTAATTGTTGATTTAATTTCATTATTATAATATTATTGCTTATAATGTAAAAGTTTACAATAAATTTATTTAAATTATTAAATTAATTTAGATGAAAATTTAAACAAAAACCGAATATGGATATCAATTGCCCTTACTGCGAAACGCATTACGAGTTAGTCGATTCTCTTATTCCCGAAGGAACCGTTAAGCTGAAATGCAGGGTTTGTTCGAACGTTTTTTATTTAGATAAAGATAACGGCAAAGTTTCTAAGTTAGAGGATAAGGTTAAAACTGTTGCCGGGACCGATGCCGCAGAAATTAACATTCCGGCTACGCCCAAGCCACGGCTTAAATCT
Source organism: bacterium (assembly GCA_027319095.1). GTDB lineage: Bacteria > SZUA-79 > SZUA-79 > Acidulodesulfobacterales > Acidulodesulfobacteraceae > Acidulodesulfobacterium_A. The sequence goes on from DAHVNW010000010.1 coordinate 43,259, forward strand.
TCAATGCCGCCGCCTAAAGAATCGTCCGAAAATCCAGCCGTAGATGATTTTATGCAGTCTATAATGTCGGAAATTAACCGTTCCGTCGCCGAAGAAACCGGTGAAGAAACAGGTCAAACCGCAGACGGCGGCGCAAACGGATTATACTCAAAAAACGGCGAAGGCTCGAAAGCCGCCGGCGTTTCCGCATCCAAATTCAATTCCAATTTATTATTTCAAATCGCGGTTCTAACAATTTTAGTTTTACTGTTTCTAATCGCCGCAACCGGAGCGCTTATTCATTACAATATAATATATATACCGTTCTTTCCTAAAGCCTTATCTGATTTTTTATCGTCTGTCTAAATAGGGATATAAACGGATGCGGTCGTGCCGCGGTTTTTTACCGACGATATGTCTATAAAGCCTCCGTGTTCGTGTATTATTTTCTGGCTCAGGGCGAGGCCGAGGCCGCTTCCTTTTTCTTTTGTCGTGAAAAACGGAACGAATATATTTTTCATATCGCTTTTACTTATTCCGCAACCGTTGTCTATAAAATCTATTTTTATAAATTTAGGATTATTTCTGGTGTAATCTAATTTAGTAATAATCTTTATTATATTGCCTTTAGGCTTTTTTTCGGCGTAGATAGAATTTTTTATCAAATTTAAGAAAACTTGAATCAATGCGTTTTCCGAGCCGTATATTCCGGGGAGGCTCGGATCGAATTCTTTTATAATTTCTATATTTTTGGACGAAAATTCTGCCTGTTCCATAATTATTATTTCATTTATTATTTTATTGACGTTTACCGCCGCCGATTTAATTTTATGTTTCCTGGATAACGATAAAAGGTCTTCTATGAGATTATTAATTCTCGAAGATTCTTTTATTATAATTTCAAGAAAATTATTAAGGTCTGGCTCGTTAAATTTTCTTTTTAAATAAGCCGCGGAAGCCTTAATCCCTCCAAGGGGATTTCTTATTTCATGCGACATTTCCGCAATAAATCGCGACAGGTCATCGATTCTTTCTTCGTTTTTAATATTGTGATCCATTTCTTTGAATCTGGTAATGTCTTTTAAGGAGACTAAAATATAAAATGTGTTTTCTTCGATAATTTTAGATATTTCCAGTATTACGTATCTTGTCCGGTTTCTATTTCGAAATTCGTATTCGAATTCTATAAACCCTTCGTCCGTCTGCATAACGTTTTTTACTTTCTCTTCGATGTAGGCGCCGTTATCGAAGAAGCGGCTCAGCCGGATATTATTTAAGAACCTGTCTGAATATCCTGTTAGTTCCTGTGCTTGCAGGTTTAAAAATCTCAAGACGAGATTTTCGTCGAATATAATTACGGAATAGTTCAAATTATTGAGAATTAAATTGCTTATGTCGGTTTCGATGTTCATTTTGCTATTATACCAAATTTTTTATTGTTTAAATTTTATAAATTATTTATAATACAAAATTATGATTTTAAAAGAGGACTGTATTTTTTGCAAAATCGCAAATAAAAAGATACCGGCGGATATAATAGACGAAACGGATAATTTTGTCGTCATAAAGGATATTAATCCCGTAGCGCCGATGCATCTTTTAATAATTTCAAAAATACATTACGACAGCGTTCTGGATACAGGCGGCGAAGACGGAATAAACTGCGGAAAGGAGTTATTTGGGATACTCGGTACGCTTGCCGAAAAGTTTAACGTTGCAGACAAAGGGTTCAGGACGGTTATTAATACTAAAGAAGACGGCGGGCAGACCGTGAATCATCTCCACATACATTTTATGGCGGGCAGATGGTTCGGCTGGCCTCCGGGCTAAACGACGATATCGGATGAAAAAAATAAATGATAGCACGATAAAGCAATTGTTAAAAAACAGGGGGAAATAAAAAAAAATTAATGGAAACTTGGTTTTTCGAAAATCAGACGGGCAATTTCGGAATAAAAATAAGGGTTGAATCCGTATTATTTCACGAATATTCGGATTATCAGGAAATAACGGTTTACGATACTTTAGAATTTGGAAAGATGCTTGTTTTAGACAAAGCCGTAATGTTTGCGCAGAAAAATGAGTTTGTTTATCATGAAATGCTTGGTCTTGTGCCTCTGTTTTCCCACAAAAAACCGGAGAGGATTCTTATAATAGGCGGAGGCGACGGCGGCGTCGTCAGAGAGTGCTTGAAAAATCCTTTCGTTAAACATATCGATCTTGTGGAGATAGACAAAAAAGTAATAGACGTTTCTAAAAAGTTTTTCCCGGAAGTTGCCTGCAAACTTGAAGACGGCAGAGTGCGTGTTTTAGGGGAAGACGGCATAGAATTCGTAAAAAGAATTAATGCCCGCGGAAGGGAAGAAGAAAAATACGACGTAATCCTCGTGGATTCGACCGATCCCGTCGGTCCGGCGGAAGGACTGTTCAGGCGCGATTTTTACGAAGCGGCGGCCGGGTCATTGAAAGACGACGGAATTTTTACCGCTCAGACCGAATCTCCATTTTTTAATCAAAATTTAATAAAAGACGTGGGCAGAATTATAAAAGAAATATATGCAAAATCGTCTTTTTACTGCGCGTCTATCCCCGTTTATCCCAGCGGTTTATGGAGTTTTACGGCAGGCTCTAAAAAATACGTTCCGAAAGTTATCAACGAAAGTTATAAGAATTTCGATTTCGGACGGCTTGAAACGGATTTAAAATATTACTCGCCCGAAATCCATTCTACTTCGTTTATTTTACCGAATTTTATAAAGGAGATGCTGAAATAATAAAATTATATGATAGAAACAAATTTATCTAAAACGTCTTCATTTTTTAGCTCATCCGATTCTTACGAAAAATCAGATTTAATTCTACTGGGCATTCCTATGGATTATACGGCAAGCAATATTCCCGGTTCGAGATTTGCCCCTAAAAGAATAAGGGAATTGTCTCATACGCTCGAGAACTACAGTTCTTTTTTCGACGATCATATAGACGAAAAATTTTACGATGCCGGCGACATAGTTATGCCGTGGGGAAATACGGTTAAAAGTATAAAATTTATAGAGGAAACCGCTGAGGATATTCTTAACGACGGCAAAAAAATCGTGAGTATAGGCGGAGATCATTTAATTACTTATCCCATAGTTAAAAAGTATGCGGCTAAATATAAAGATTTGGTCGTTTTGCAATTTGATGCTCATATGGATTTAAGGGAAGAGTGGAATAACGAAAAATATTCTCATGCTACAGTCTTAAAGCTCGTTTACGATATTATAAAAAAGGGAAATTTGTATCAATTCGGCATACGCTCCGGTTCTAAAGAGGAGTTCGATTTTGCAAAAAAACATTGCCGTATTTATAAAAACGACGTTTACGAACCGCTGAAAAAGGTTGCGGGCTCGCTGAGCGGGAAGGACGCATACCTTACTATAGACATCGACGTTCTAGACCCTGCTTTTGCGCCTGGAACCGGATATATAGAGGCTGGAGGAATATCGTCGAAAGAACTTTTTGATGCGGTATCGCTTCTATTGTCGGAAGCCGGCGTAAATATTGTAGGAGCCGACGTGGTGGAAGTTTGTCCGCCTACGGACAACTCCGACAGGACATCCGCTATTGCGGCTAAACTTATAAGAGAAATAATTATAGGAATGAGTAAGAACGTTTGCAAAAATAAAATAAATTTAAATTTAAAAAACAAAGAAAACGGAGGGAATAACAGTGTTTGAAACGCCCGATATATATACTCTGGTTGCTGGAACGTCAGAGGGAACTTCAAAATTGGGGGCATTCGACAATGCCATTTTAAAAGCGGGGGTAGGCAATACCAATTTGATAAAATTAAGTTCGATATTGCCGCCAAAAGCGGTTTTTAAACAAAAAATAGTTTATCCGAGAGGGGTGCTCGTTCCTATAGCATACGGTTCTATCTCGAGCGATAAAAAAGGAGAAATTATAGCGGCGGCCGTTGCCATCGCTATATCGGTTGAAGAAGGGTTCGGCGTTATAATGGAGCATTCAGGCGCAACTTCGGCAAAAAATGCGGAAGAAACGGTAATAAGAATGGCGGAAGATGCAATGAAGCACAGAAATATCGAAATTAAAGAAATAATATCTAAAAGTTCCGAGCACACCGTAGAAAATTTCGGGTGTGCGTTTGCCGCAGTTCCTATGTGGTATTCCAATCTATTATAATTTAATATATAATATAATATAAAAACTTTGTGAATAAGACCTTTGTAATATCGACATCTTTGGGCTTAATATTTGTCGTAATTTTAGTCATTTTAGTAGGCCCTAAAAACATATTGCAGATGGTTGACCATCTGAATTATATCGATTTTTTGATATTATTTTTTCTTTCTTATCTTGCGCTTTTTTTATCTGCGCTTTCATTTAACAATGCTTTAAACGTATATGACGCCAAAATAGGTTTAAAAGACCTTTTAAACATTAAACTGATAGGATACAGCGCAAATTATATAGCCCCGTCCGGCATATTCGCCGGTTTTATCGGGGGCGACGCCATAATGGCTTTGATTCTTAAAAAAAGAACGGCGCTTGAGTTCAAACGAGGTTTTTCTGCGGGTCTTGCCGCCAAGGTTATAGAATTTGCGATTTTTCTTCTTTTTATTTATCTTGGGCTCATACTTGGATTCAGATATTTTTATCTTCCGCCGGAAATATGGTATTTATTGTTGATTGCGGCGATATTCGTCGGAGTCGTTACGATAGTTTTTTTAATCAATCCTATTATAGACAACAGGTTTTTTACAAAAATTTTAAGATACCTAACGAGGTTTAAAGTTCTCAACAGAGCGATTTTTAAAATCCTGAAGCATATAAACAGCTTCGAAAAGGAGCTTCATCTCTTTTACGTTAAAGGTAAAAAATATCTTTTTTTAAGTTTGTTTTTAAGTTTAATCCAAACCGTCGTTCTCGTATTTCAGATATGGCTTTTAGTCCATTATCTTGGAATAAATATGGGATTTTCTAAAACGTTTTTAGTATTCTCGGTATCTATGCTTGTTTTTGCGCTGCCGCTGGCGCCGGGTTCCGCAGGGACTTACGAACTTTCGCAGGTAGGTCTTTTCGACGTACTTGGACTCGGTTCGGATGTGGGGCTTGCTTTCAGTTTAGTAATGAGGGCAATCAATCTGCTTATGGTTGCAATTTCTTTTTTTCTTGTTCCGCATTACGGTTTTCATTTTTTTAAAAGACGAGATGAGGAAGGAATTTGAAAATAATATATTCTCTCTGCAGTTGGGGGCTTGGACATGCGACGAGAGGACTTCCGGTAATAAGACGGCTCGTGAACGACGGGCATGAGGTTGTCGTTTATACTTCCGGCAGGAGCCTCGAACTGCTTAAATCCGAACTGGGGGGCGGCGCACGTTATATTGCCTCCGTTCCTTATCCTTCGCCGTATTCGGATAAAATAGGATTTGCTTTCAGATTTCTTAAAACAGCCCCTAAAATTATGGCGGTTATTAAAGAAGAGGAGAAAGCTCTTGCCAAAATAGCGCAGGAAAATAAGATAGACCTTATAATTTCCGATTCGAGATTCGGTTCTCACTGTAAGTTCGCGCCTTCTTACCTGCTGTTTCACCAGTTGAGGTTTATTGCCCCTTTAAGACTTACTCCAGCCGAGATGATTACGGAATATTATAACCATTATTTACAGGATAAATTCGAAAAAATAATAGTTCCGGACTATGCCGATAATTCGCTTTCAGGAGATTTATCTCATAATTTAAGATATTTTAAGAAAGATAAAGTCGAATATATAGGAATTTTGTCCGATTTTGAAAAAATCGAAACGGATAACGACATAGATTATCTTTTTTCGATTTCGGGACCGGAGCCGACGCGGACCATCCTTGAAGAAAAACTTTTTTCCCAGATTCATCTGCTTAAAGGAAATATCGCCGTATCGTTAGGAAAGCCGGGCAAATTTACGAAAGAAACTATAAAAAATGCCGTCGTATATTCTTTTCTTGAAAAGAAAAGGCGGGATGAGCTTATGAACAGGGCAAAAATGGTTGTTTCTAGATCCGGCTATACTACTATAATGGATGTAGCGGAAATAGAAAAAAAAGCTTTTTTCATTCCGACGCCCGGACAGACCGAGCAAATTTACCTTGCAAATCATTTAGAAAAGGCGGGTTTATTTCATTCCGTAAAGCAAAAAAAACTTAGTATTGACATAGACACCAGAGAGGCTTTAAAATATAAAGGTTTTACGCCGCCATGGAAAACGGCGGAAAGCGTGGAAAGATTTCTTAAGGCAATCGGCGTTAATTGACCGGTTATTTTTAATTATTTCATTATTTTTTAATTTCATTAAATGGTTTCTATAATAATACCTGCGCACGAAGAAGAAAAATACATAGGGGTTTCGATCGAAAGGCTTTTAAGCCAGAGCGGAACCGTTTTTATTAAAAAAGAAGAGAAACCCGAATTAAAAGATCCCGGGGCAGACGGCGCCGGAAAAGTTCTTTGCGAACTTACGATAGTCGTTACACATGGAAAAGACGATACGGAAGGGGTTGTATCCAAATATGCCGGAGCAGGCGTTAATCTTATATCCGGAAATTTCAGCGGAGTATCGGAGGCGAGAAATATCGGGGCGTCGGTTTCGAGAGGGGACGTTTTTTTATTTCTGGACGCCGATACTCTTTTAAACGACGGTTTTATAAAGAGACTCGACGATTTTAAAAACGAGCCCGGCTTTATCGGGACGTCTAAACTTTTGCCCGATATTAATACGGTTAAGGCGCGGCTTTTTATGTTCTGCAACAATATAGCGCATATAATTACCAAGACCTCTATGGCTTTAATATTCTGCCATAAGGACGTTTATAAAAAGGTCGGAGGTTTCGACGAGATGATGCAGGCGGGAGAAGACCTGAAATTTATAAGCATAGCGGTAAAAAGTAAATTCGGAAAATTTAAATACCTTGGCGACATCAGCGCCGTTACGTCTATGAGAAGGTTTGAGATAAACGGATATTTAAAAACCGCGATCGAATGGATAGGCGGATATTTCTTCGAACCGCCGGAAAACTACGACGTGGTGAGATAAGCATGAAAGTATTAGTAGCGATACCGACTTATAATGAAAAAGACAATATAAGGCGGATGATAGATTCGGTTTTAAGCATTAACGAAACAATAAAAAAAGCAAACCACTCGGTAAACCTTTTGATAATCGACGATAATTCGCCGGACGGCACCGGTCGAATCGTTAAGGAATATCAAAGTTTGCAAAAACAAGGATATTTACGAATTAAAGATAATGAAAGCAAATATACGGAAGACGCCGAAACTGTAAGAGATAGAGAAATTGCAAAAGATATCGAAGCCGCCGCGGAAGATACGGAAAGCGGAGCGGCCGAAAGGGACAGTATCGGAAATAATACGGGGAAATCGGTCTTTTTGATAGAAAGAGAAAAGAAACTCGGACTTGGGACGGCATATGCGGCGGCGTTTAGTTTTGCAATAAATAAAGGTTACGATTACGTGCTGACTATGGATTGCGATTTTTCGCATAATCCGGAAGAAATTGCCGGATTTATCGGCCTTATGGAATCGGAGAAATGCGGAATGATAGTGGGTTCGCGTTATTCAGGCGGAATACGCATAATTAACTGGAGCATGAAAAGGCTTTTAATTTCTTATTTCGCAAATATTTATGCGAAGTTAATTACGGGTATCGAAATAACCGATTTAACCGGCGGTTTCAATATGTATGACGTCCGCTGCCTGAAAAATATAAATTTGGGCGGCATCAGTTCAAGAGGTTACGCCTTTCAGATAGAGATGAAATACAGGATGGTCAAGGAAAGCGGGTGCAGTTTTAAAGAATATCCGATAATATTTTACGAAAGAACGTCCGGCAAATCCAAAATTTCTAACGGTATTATTTTGGAAGCTTTCTTTGGAGTCATAAAACTCAGGCTCAGGCTTTTTAAATAATTTGAATATTTTTTATTTTTTTTTAAATAATACTTGACTAATTTAGTCAAGTATGTTTTAATCTATATATAATATAATATAATACAATATAATATAATACAATATAATATAATACAATATAATATAATACAATATAATATAATACAATATAATATAATACAATATAATATAATACAA
>DAHVNW010000110.1 GCA_027319095.1 bacterium
CAAATCTTTTAAAAATTTTATATTGTTTTGACCGAAAAGACCGTAAATGCCTATAACGCCTTTTTCGGTCATTTTATTTTTTTTCAATATATCGTCTAATCTGCTCATAAATTCTCCTTTTTTAAACCGTTCAGACCTATTTATTGAGTTTTATTTCTATCGTCTTCTTCCGCCGGGTTCGCTATTTTTAAACTCTGTTCCATATTTCTCGGATGAAATTTTGCATGCTGTTCCTTTAAATGAGATATATCGGTATGCGTATAAATTTCCGTAGTAGAAATACTTGCATGCCCCAGCATCTGCTGAATCGACCTTAAATCAGCCCCGCCTCCCAGAAGATGGGTCGCAAAAGTATGCCTTAGCATATGCGGAGTTATATTTTTATCTATTTTAGCGAGAAGCGCCGATTTTTTAATAATTTTCCACAAACCCTGCCTTGTTAAAGGCAGACCTTTTGCCGTAATAAACAGATATGCTTTTCCGGTATTTTTAGATTTAACCGCGTATTTTTGTCTGAGCGGCAGATAAACTTTAAGCATATCTTTAAAAGGTATTCCAAACGGAACTATTCTTTCTTTAGAGCCTTTGCCTATTACTCTTGCAAAATTTAAATCGAAGTTAAAATTATCGAGCTTTATGTCCGCAAGTTCGGAAATTCTTAGTCCGCTTGAATATAGAAATTCTATTATTGCTTTATTTCTAATGTTTTCAAATCTGTCAGCATCGGGGTCTTTTCTTTTTCGTATTCTTCCCCGTCCCGTAAACTCGACCGATAAAATTTTTCTCATCTCTTCTTCCGTAAGAAAATCGGGTAATTTCTTTG
>DAHVNW010000111.1 GCA_027319095.1 bacterium
ATTACACTTCATTACATCAACATTACATTGTAAGGTTTGTTTTTCAGATGTAATTAGTAATTCCTTTCTCTTTCTATCCCTGTAAGCCCTTACCCATTTTGCGCTTTCAGACTCAGAGCCTATTAAAGAAAGCATATCAGGAAGTAAATATTCATTTTCGTTCTCTGTTTGTTCGATAAGCTTGTTAGCTTTCATAAATTCGAGAGTTACCGTAACATTGTCAACATCTTCGTCTAAAATTAAAGCTAATTCTTCGGCGAGGGTTTTTTCGATATTTTGGAAGACAATATAGCCGTTAGTTTTTACAGAAAGCAATAATATTTTTTGGTAAATTATCGTGTATGTGTCGCCGCCGGCTATCTTGCGTAGCTTTTTTATGTAAGGTTGCGAAAAAAAATCTTCTTTTAATTTTAACCAGTAATTGCGTTTTTCCATCTCTACCTTCCTCCGTTCTTAGCTTTCTGAATTAATTCCGAAAGCGATTCGACTTTATTTTTTTCGATATATTTATCTAATTCCGAAACTTTAAATAATATTTTTCCTTCTAGCTTATAAAAAGGGAGTTTACTATTTTTAGCTAATTTTCTAAGGTTTCTGTCCGATATCCGTAAGTACTCCGCTGCCTCCGGCAGAGACAGGTACTTTTTATTGACGGATAAGTCCGTCAAGAGGACTTTTAAGTCTTCCTTGCTTAATAAAAAAATTTCGTTATTTTTTAATTCGACCAGTTCCATTTTCTTCCTCCGGATATAAAAGGTCTATT
>DAHVNW010000112.1 GCA_027319095.1 bacterium
CCTGCGTCTTAAAAGTATAGCCTCCCCTAACGGCAGCCGTATATGCGGACGCTCTTGAACTGCCGTTCATATCGCCTCCGCTTACGTTATCCCTCGAAGACATAAGTCCGCCGGAATAACCGGCCTGAAAACCTATTCTTGCGCCGGAAGCATGCCAGAAGCCGTAAGCCTCCTATGTCGCCGCCTTTAAAAAAAACGGGGCTAACGGTAAAACCGTCGGTAGTAAATGCTATTTTTTGCGGAGATTTTAAAACTGCGGCATCTTCCAATAAATTTATTTTTTGGTTTGATATATCGGCTGAAATTCCGCCGCCTTCATTAGAAACACCGTTATTCACACCGTTATTCAAACAGCCGCCGTTATGCGAACGGTAAAAATAATCTTTTCCGGCGTCCTGCCCGTAAAGTCCGTTAAATATAATGCCGCCTATAAGCTCGGAGGTTTCTTTACCTCCCCCGCCGTGCGAAAGCAATATTCTTTCGTATTTTTTTTTATTCATTTTAATTTTTCAAAATTTAACTGGAACTATTTCAATATTGCGCAATCTCCCCTTCTATGCCGCCGCTCCCTTACTATCTCGTATCTCATCTACGGTTTGTCGTTAAAATTTACTAAATCTAACAAATATCGTTTATTTAGATTACTATAAGGTTAGCGCTATTCGCCGTCTTCGTCTTTTAACTGATATTCCGAATCCGGCTCAAAAATATCTTTAAGGGGGATGCTCAGTCCTAATATGTTTATAAACAGTTCTGCGG
>DAHVNW010000113.1:0-363 GCA_027319095.1 bacterium
CGTGGGTTATCAAGAAAGTGTATATCCCGGCGCATTCACTAACGGCTCAACCGCTCAGAGCGAAAACGCCGATTATCCGACTTTAAATGTAACCTTCGGGGGTTTGAGCGCCACATACTCAAATGATTCGGGGACAGTGGTAAGCGGGGAGTTCGATTATTTTCGGGGAAGCGTAGTTCCATCGTCAAACCTTGCGGCTAAAGCCGTTACTCCGCTTTCTTCTCCCGCATCCGTTTACTATGCAAACGGTGTGCCAAATATAAATCTATCCGCGTCTACTATTATACCTCTTCCCGTTTACAATGCCGGCGGAAAGGACAAGATAGATTCATGGGATATTTATTTGACGGCGCAGACTTTGCT
>DAHVNW010000113.1:373-744 GCA_027319095.1 bacterium
CTCCAATTGCGGCAGGTCATTACGATTTTACGTACTTTTCTCAGCTTGAAAATAATTCGACGTTTTTCGGCGACGTGATAGACGGTTATCAAGCTATACAGATATCCGCTCCAGGAATGGCGTATATGTATGGACCTATCCCTATGAGTACCGACCTTGCCAACAGATATGCAATAATGGGATATATAAAAGAGCACCTGCCGGGCAATAATTCATTGAGGGAATCGGTTATATATGCAAGGTGGCTTAAAACGGCGCTTAATATCAATGGAACCAACTATCAGATGTTCGGAGGCCACAATATAGGAACGGAGTTTGATTTAAACTTCACGCATAAATTTTCGAAAACCATAAGATTAAAATTGTGGGCA
>DAHVNW010000114.1 GCA_027319095.1 bacterium
AAACTGACCATTCCGTCTTTGGATTGCAAATATCCGTATTTGCTAAAAAACCTGACAATAGACAGACCTAATTTCGTCTGGTGCGCCGATATAACTTATATAAAACTTTTAAACGGATTTGCCTATCTGTTTGCCAGTAATGGACTAGCATTCAAGATACGTCCTTGCATGGAAACTGTCCAATACGCTGGACGTTAGTTTTTGTATCGACGGATTAGAAAGAGCGCTTATGAACTCAAAGCCAGAGATATTCAATACGGATCAGGGCTCTTAGTTTACCTGTAAGGAATTTACGTCTAAGCTATTAGATTCCGACGTAAAAATAAGCATGGATTCAAATTATACGGCGGCGGCTTAAAATCTTTATTTTATTTTAAAAATAAGAAAGAGTTCGGTTTTAAAATTTAAATGACAATTAAAATATTTTTATTGACAAAGTGTAAAAACTATGATTTAATATAAAAATATTTTATTAAATCATATTAAAGCTAAATAATAAGGTAAAAAATAGATTAATATTATTAAATAAAATACTTAATTAAACAACACTATCACACCTTAAGGAAGCTTATTTTTGGTCCGGACATTGGGGAGTACTTTAGAATACCATTTTAGGTGGGTGAAAATAAACGTAATTTAGTGGGTGAATTTATATTAGCATTAACAGGCAAGAACTAAAGGCAAAGTAGAAAGACCGTTTTTTTATATAAAAGAACATCTTTTAAGAGGCCTTAAAATAGAAGATATTTC
>DAHVNW010000115.1 GCA_027319095.1 bacterium
AGCGGAACGGGAGATTTTCCCCGCTGGTACAAAGAGAAAAAAACCGCTCCGGTTAAGACGTATTTTATAAACGGCAACAACGAAGATTTTAATTTTCTTAATTCGGTAAAACTATCTGGCGATTTAGAAATTATTAAAAATATTTTTTATATTCCCAACGGCACCGTAGCTGAAATAAATATAGGCAGCGAGCGGCTTATAGCAGCCGGTATCGGCGGAAAATACGACCCTGAACATTTTAATCATAAAGAATCGGACAGACATTATACAAAAAGTGAAATAAATAATTTGTTAAAATACGCGGACGAAAACAAAAAAAATGAAGATAAAAGCATTGATATTTTTATTTCCCACGATGCGCCGGAAGGAGTACTTATAGAAGACAACGATAAAAACAAGTATTATCCTAAGGCGGTAGGCCTTAGGGATTTAATTTTAAAAATTAAGCCTAAAATGGTTTTTTTCGGACACCACCATGGAATATGCAAATCGGAAATCGAAGGAATACCGGTTTACGGATTAAATATATTGGCCCACAAAGGCGCATTGCTTTCGACAGTTATGAAATATAAGACGGCAAATATTATAACCGATAAAACTAATAAAACCGATATAACAAACGTCCGAAAATATATATCTAAAACGGTAAAATATTTTGAAACTCCTGTTATTAAATAACCTTATTAAATAACCGTCGCCAATAGTTTTATAAATTTATTAAATTTCACA
>DAHVNW010000116.1 GCA_027319095.1 bacterium
GTAATAATAACGTCCATAAGGTTTGCAATATAAGAGCTTTGCCCCTTAAAATAGTCTATCCAGACCGATGTATCGACCAGTATTTTATTATCTCTCATAATGCCTTATCTCGTCGGCCGTCATGTCGAAATCGAGCTTGCCCTTCATAGATTTTATTTTTTCCGCTTTCTTTTTTTTAAGATAAGAATCAATTGCTATTTTAACGGCAGAGGCCTTGCTTTTCACATGCGTTTCTTCTAGAAGAACGTCGATTATATCTTTGTCTATTGTGATTGTAGTGCGCATATTAATACCTCGTCTATATATTATTAAATTTATGCAAATCATATGCATTAATTTTAATATAATTTTTATGCAAAATCAAGCTGCTTGAATGGCCTGTTCATATAGCTTTAAAACCTGTTTAAAGATTTCTATCGGCAATTTTAGGATTAAAGTCATTATATTTTATTGGTTTTATAAGTAGTATAATAATAAAGAGATGACCCGTAAACAATGTAAATGAGTTTAGGATTAGATAAAATTATCTATAGCACTCTGATGCCTGTTTTTATTATTTCAGCCGCAAATGGATTGTTTTTGTTGAATTCATCGGCAATATACGGGTGAGGCTCTATATTAAAATCTATATTTCTGGCTATTTTCATAAGAAGAAGAGTAAAATCAAAACTATCGCCGATAAATTTATCCGTTAAAATAGCTAAATCTATATCG
>DAHVNW010000117.1 GCA_027319095.1 bacterium
AAATTTCATAAATTATTTATAATAAAAAATTATGAAATTTAAAGACGACTGCATTTTTTGTAAAATAGCGAATAAACGGATACCTGCAGAAATAATCGAAGAAACCGAAGATTTTGTAGTAATAAAAGATATAAATCCGATAGCCCCTATACATCTTTTGATAATCTCCAAGTCGCACTACGACAGCGTTTTAGATGTCGAATGTAAAGACGGAGCCGATAAAAGCGGCATTACCGCCGATAACGGCGACATGGAAGGCCGATTCGGCAGAGAACTTTTTGGAATATTAACCTCGCTTGCCAAGAAATTCAACGTTGAGGATAAAGGTTTCAGGACGGTTATTAATACCAAAGAAGACGGCGGTCAGACCGTCAACCATTTGCATGTTCATTTTTTGGCAGGCAGAGGATTCGGCTGGCCTCCAGGTTAATCCGCGTTAATCGTGGTTAATTTTTATTACCTGGATTATATTAGCTTGATTAATTTAGCTTAATAAAATAATAAAAGCTTTGCAACTTTGCAGTTTTACGCTTTATGATACTTTATGATTTATGTTTTAAAGCTTTTTATTAAATTAATCCGATTAATTTTAGAATTTTAAAAAAATATTAAAATAATAAAACTTGAAACATTAAAACAAATGGGAAAAATTAATGGAAACTTGGTTTTTTGAGAATCAGACCGGCAATTTCGGAATAAAAATTAGGGTTG
>DAHVNW010000118.1:0-432 GCA_027319095.1 bacterium
AGTTATATCTTTGTCTTTCATTTCTTTAAAAGGATAAAGATTTACTATTACGAAATCTATGGGTGTTATTCCGTTTTTTATCATATCGTCTCTGTGATTTTCGTTGTTTCTTATTGATAGTATGCCGCCGAAAACGGCAGGATGCAGAGTTTTAACCCTTCCGTCCAAAATTTCCGGAAAGCCGGTTATTTCTTCAATTTTTTTTAATTTATTAATTCCGGCCGATTTTAAAAATTTATAAGTATTTCCAGTTGCTATTACCGTATAGCCGGCAATTTCCAAATGCGTCGCCAGCTCCGTTATTTGTGTCTTATCGTAAACGGAAATAAGGGCATACTTAGTTTTTTGCATTATTTGAATACCTTTTTTTTTAATTTGATTTTAAAATATTATATATAGTAGAATATATGAAAAAATTTATTATATTCTACT
>DAHVNW010000118.1:442-699 GCA_027319095.1 bacterium
ATAAATAATTAAAATTAGTAGAATATAATAATTTTATTGAGAGCGGGAGGAAGATATTTAATGAAAAAAATAAAAATTGCGCTTCTTGCATTTATACTTTTAGTCGCGATAAATTTTTTAAGCGGATGCGCGCTTTTGGTGGTAGGCGGACTTGCCGGGACCACCGGATATTTAGCGGCAAAGCAGGGGTACGGCGTACAGTCTCCCGTTACAAAAAAGTAACAAAAGCAAATTTAACGAGGCGGATTTTTACTGAA
>DAHVNW010000119.1 GCA_027319095.1 bacterium
AATTTAGGCAAAATATTTGTTTTGTTTGCTTTTGACCGCAGGTTTAAACCGTTAATGGAGCAAAACAGGTATATCTTAATATTTTTAATAGGTTTGGATTTCAAATATTTTACCTTATTTTCCTTAATATATCGAAAATTTTCCGGCGGCATCGGCGAAGTTTCATAGTTTGAAATAAAATCGCAGTTTTTATCCTCAATTTTATAAATCCACTGAAGGTTTATGTTCTCGTCCATAAGATTTAAAAGAAGGTCGTTTACGTATGCGGCGTCGTTAATAATTCCGCTTTCGGCAAGGTAATAATCGAAACCTTTAACCGAAAAACCGATGGTAAACGACCCGTCTATACCTGCGGCTATGCCGTCGTTTATCGATAATAGATTTACATAGTTGTTTAGAGAGCTTCCCGCGTCTATTTTTTTTAAAACCGAATTTAACAGCATAAATTTAAATTGATTAAATGTTTAATATTGTTGAATTAAATCTTTTTCCTGCTCCGGATCCGACACGTATAGTTTTTTTTTAGCGAATATAAAAGACAACAGCGAAATAGTATAAAAATCAGGCTTATTCTTTTTATATTTTTTCAAAAAAATTAAAATAGCCGTATCTAATAATATTGCTATAATAATAGTTTTTTTAAAGAGTAGAATTGACAGCATGGTAAAAAAAATAAACAGCCCCCAGTCGTAAATTTCCAGTCC
>DAHVNW010000011.1 GCA_027319095.1 bacterium
TTGCGGATAATTTTTTAACTTGATTTCTTTTCTTATAAATCCGAGAATTTTAACATAAGCATTATATTCTTCGCCGTAAATCTTTTCTAAATCTTCCTTTATTTTTCTGGCAAGCCGCGGACTTAGACCGCTTGTAAAGATAGCAATATCGAATTCCCCTCTGGAAACAAGAGCCGGAAGCGTAAATGTGCAAAATTCCGGCTTGTCCGCAACATTGATTAAAATATTTTTTTTAACGCATCTTTTAAAAAGACCGCTTTCCATTTTTAGATTTTCTTTTCCTGCGGAAACGGCGCAAAAAACTGCAAACGATCCGTTTTCGTCGCCGGTTTTATATATCCTTTCGTGCCATTCAATTTTACCTTTTCTGACGAATTCTTTTATTTCGCCAGATATTTCGGGAGCGGCCAAAATTATATCGGCTCCTCTTTCTAAAAGCCTTTCGACCTTTCTTGACGCAACGGAACCGCCGCCGATCACAAGCACTCTTTTTCCGGAAATATTAAGATTAACCGGATAATATTTCATTAATCTTCTCCAAATACGATTGCGGAAAATATGCATATATCGGCGTCGTTTTTATAGGCATCGGACGGAAGTCCAGCTTTCATCGAAACTGCCTCCAAAAATCCCTTTTTATCCATATTGCATTCCGTAGCAACCTGCGGAAGCAAAACTCCATGGCACGGGCCTTTCATTAAATATAAGCCGTGCTTTCCTATTTCGATTTTGCTCAAGTCGTCGATCTTTTCGAGCGGCGTCAGAACGGATATTTCTATTTTTATTTTCTGAAGTTCGGCGCCGTTTAACGGCATAAATCTTGGATCGCCGAAAGCCGCTTCTTTTGCCATATTATATACGTTCAAATAAATCGGAATGCCGAAATTAAAATTGCCTATGCACCCCCTCAACTGTTCCCGGCCTGTTTTCAACGTAACGAAAACACCGGCGTTAGCTTTAAGATTATCAGTCAACAAAAAAGACAATTCCTTTGAATTTATAAAAATATCTTTATTTTTATTTAATTTATCTTCGATGGACTTCCTTGCTATCTTTAAAAGAGTAGATTTTTCCTCATCAGATAAATTAAAATTTTCCATACAATTTGCCTCCCTTTAACCAAAATCCCGATTTATAAACTTATTTTCTGCATAAATGCCACTTCAGCAGGCACAAAAGTTTTATTTTTGTAAACGCCTGCCTCCGTATTTTTGTAAACGCCGTATATTTTATATCATATTCAACAATTTTCGATTTTATATGACCATTTTATATCGATTCCGTTTTTAAGCATAGCCCAAACGCTGCAATATTTGTCTTTTGACAACTCTATGGCTCTTTTAACCGCATTTTCGTCGATATTTTCGCCTTTAATTTCATAGATTATAGAAATTTTAGTAAATACCTTCGGGTGGTTTTCCGCTCTTTCTCCGGTAACTTTTACTTTATAATCTATTATATTCTGCCTCTTTTTTTTTAAAATAGAAACTATATCCATGGAACTGCATCCCGCAAGCCCGACAAGAACTAAATCCGTGGGCTTCATGCCTTCGTCTCTTCCGCCTGCTTCTTTAGACGTATCGAGTAAAATCTCATAATTCCTATTCTGGTCTGAATATGCCTTGAACTGCAAATCTTTAAGGTACTCTAATTTAATCCCCATGGCAATCCTCTTTTTTAATTTTTAGTTTATTTTCTATCCCCGATAAACTCGTCTTTAATATCTCTTCCCAAAAGTTTAATTATGGCATCAGACGGCTTAAGATTTTCATAAAGAATCGAATATACGACACCGGTTATAGGCATATATATATTTTTTTCTTTAGCTATTTCATAAACGGATTTTGTAGTGGCGACACCTTCGGCAACCATTTTCATTCCGTTTAAAATAGAGTTTAAGCTTTCCCCCTTGCCTATTCTAATTCCAACGGTCCTGTTTCTGCTTAAACCTGACGCCGAGGTAAGCATTAAATCGCCAAGCCCCGAAAGCCCCGTAAAAGTTTGCCTGTCTGCCCCCATTGCCTCGCCGAATCTTGTAACCTCGACTATTCCACGGGTTAAAAGCGCCGCTCTCGCATTATTGCCAAGACCAAGACCGTCCGATATGCCAGCGGCAATAGCTATAATATTCTTAAGAGCGCCGCCGAGTTCGACCCCTTTAACGTCGTTTAAAGTATATATTCTGAAATTTAACGCATTTTTAAAAAAAGATTTTAATTCATTTAAAATTTCATCGTTAAAAGACGCCGCGCATACCGCAGTTGGCAGATACCGCGCAACTTCGGCCGCAAAACTGGGACCGCTCAACACGGCATACCTTTCGAGCATAGCATCGCTAAAAACGCTCCCGAAGACTTTGTAGGGCAGTTCCATAGACTCATCTCCCAGCCCCTTTGCCGTATTTATAAAGATAAAGCCGGTGAGGTCGAACTTATCCCCGTATTTTTTAATGTCCTCAAGCGTGGTTTTTAAGGCGGCCGAAGGAACTACTAAAAATATAAAACCGCAATTTTTAAAAATATCCTCGTAGTCATCCGTTACTATTATATTATCGTCTAAATATACACCCTTTAAATAATATTCGTTATATCTTTTTGTTTTTAATTCCTCCGCAAATTCTTTACTTCGGGATTTTAGATAAACTTTAGGCGCAAATTTTGAAAAGTTTACGGCAAGCGCCGTACCGAAACTTCCCGAACCTATAATACCGGCAGGCTTTATTTTTTCCATAAAAATTTCAAAAATTAAATTTCGTTGGACGAAATTGCGGCGCTAACCACTCTTTCGTTTTCGTCCAAATTTACTAACTTAACGCCCATGGTATTTCTCCCTATACTTCTTAAATTCGACTCGTTAATGCGAATTATTTTACCGCCGGACGTTATAAGTATTATATCGTTATCTCCCGATGCCTTAAGCACCGAAACTACGAAGCCGTTCCTCTGTCCGGTTTTAATAGCAATAATGCCTTTGCCGCCCCTGCCTTGTTTTCTAAACTCGGTCATTATGGTCTTTTTTCCATAGCCTCTTTCCGTAATAGCTATAAGATAATCGTTTTCTGAAAAAAGCACGTCCATCGAAACCACTTCGTCGTTTTTAGAAAGTCTTATGCCTCTAACCCCCATTGCGCCCCTGCCGAGAGTTCTAAAATCTTCGATACCGGCGCAAAGCGATTTCCCCGTCTTGGTAGCTATCACCAAAAGCTGATTTTTAACCCCGTTATCCACAATCCGGGTGTTTATAACCTCATCGCCTTCTTTAAGTTTTATTGCTATCAAACCTTTTTTCCTGATATTCGCAAACTTGTCCAAAGAAGTTTTTATAATCTGTCCGCTTTTTGTCGAGATAAAAATAGAGTAATTTTTATCAAAATTTTCAACTGGGAGCACTGACGATATAGTCTCTTTTTCCTTTAAATCGAGCAGGTTTATTATCGGCTTTCCTTTTGATGTTTTAAGGGTTTCCGGGATACCATAAACGTTTAATTTATAAGCGTTTCCAAAATTTGTTATAAATAAAATATTGTCGTGGGTATTAGCGCAAAAAGAATTTGCTACGAAGTCTTCTTCTTTTGATTTAATGCCGGTCTGACCCTTGCCGCCTCTATTTTGCGCTTTAAACGTGGCAAGCTTTGTCCGTTTGATATACCCGTTTTCGGTAACCATGACTATCATAGCTTCGTTGGGGATTAAATCCGTCAATACAGTCTCGTTTTCTTCCTGCACTATTTCGGTTTTTCTTTCGTCGCCGAATTTATCCCTGATAAGTTTAAGCTCTTCTTTTATTACATTTTTTATGAGGATCTCGCTGCCGAGCAGTTCCCTGAGTTTTTTCACTTTATCGAGTATTTCTTCATATTCCTTAATAATGCGTTCTCTTTCCAAATTAGTAATTTTTTCCAATTTTAAATCGAGAACGGCGCGGGACTGAATATCGGAAAAACTAAATCTTTCCATCAACTTTTCTTTAGCCGCGGCGGGCGATGCCGATTTTTTAATCAATTCTATAACTTCGTCGATATTTTGAGCGACTATTTTTAACGCTTCCAATATATGAAGCCGGGCTTCGGCTTTTTTAAGCTCGAATAGCGTTCTTTTAATAACGACTTCCTTTCTGAAATCGACGAAAAGGGAGAGTATGTCTTTAAGGTTTAATACCTTAGGCTGATTATTAACTATGGCAAGAAAAATTACGCCGAAAGTTTCTTCGAGCTGAGTATGCTTAAATAAATTATTTATAACTACCGTTTCGTTTGCATCTCTTTTTAGTTCTATTACCACCCTTAATCCTTCTCTGTCGGATTCATCGCGAAGGTCGGATATACCCTCTATTTTTTTCTCCTTGACGAGCTCGGCAATTCTTTCGAGTATTTTAGACTTGTTGACCTGATATGGTATTTCGGTTATTATTATTTTTGCCTTTTCGAAGTGATATCTTGCCCTTACTTTAACCAGACCCCGTCCGGTATTGAAATAATTATTTATTCCGGAATAACCGTAAATAATTCCGCCGGTAGGAAAATCTGGTCCTTTTATTATAGATTTTAATTCGTCTATACCGCATTCGGAATTATCGATAAAGAAAAGCGTCGCGTTTATAGCTTCGGTAAGATTATGCGGAGGAATATTGGAAGACATTCCTACGGCTATGCCGGACGAGCCGTTCACTAAAAGATTGGGAAACTTGGCCGGCAAAACGACAGGTTCCTGAAGCGAACCGTCATAATTCGGCATCCAATCCACCGTTTCAAAATCGATATCGTCTAACAAAAACGACGAAAGCTTAGTCATTCTAATTTCCGTATATCTCATAGCAGCAGGCGGGTCTCCGTCTATGGATCCAAAATTTCCCTGACCGTCCACAAGAGGGTATCTTAAAGAAAAATCCTGTGCCATTCTCACAATCGAATCGTAAACGGCCGCATCGCCGTGAGGATGATATTTGCCTATAACGTCGCCGACGATTCTTGCAGACTTTTTGTATGGCTTATTAAAATCGTTGCCTATTTCGTTCATGGCAAAAAGGATTCTCCTGTGGACGGGCTTTAATCCGTCTTTTACCTCAGGAAGAGCCCTGCCTATGATAACGCTCATCGCATAATCCAAATACGACTGCTTCATCTCGTCTTCGATATTGATATTGATAATGCTCTTCTGGTCCAAATTTCTTCTCCCGTCTAATTTTGTATTGTTAATGATTAAACTAAATATCTGCCGTTATATATATTACCCGCCTATGCTGTTCATAAAATCGTTAGCATCGTTACCGCATAAGGACGGTTCTACTTTCTTTGCCTTTTCGTTAAAATTATGCTTTAAACGTTTTAACCTGACAATATCCGAAATTTTTTCAAAAACGGCGTCGTCGTCTTTTTCTTTCAAGATATCTTTTATATTATATTCGTTATCGTAAAAAAGACATAGCCTTAAATTGCCTGAAGCAGTAAGTCTAAGCCTGTTGCAGTCCCCGCAAAAATGCTCTGATAACGGGCTGATAAATCCTATAAGAGACCTGCCGTCTTTAAAGCCGAACAAGCGGCTTACACCGTCATAGGCGGAAGTTTTGCCGGCTAAACCGGCATCGCTGTTGTTCCTTTCGCCGCAAACAGGGCTAAAATCGGAAAATTTAGACTTGATTTTTTCTTCTATTTCTTTTGACGATATAGCATCGGCGATATTTCCGCCTATGGGCATATATTCTATGAACCTTAAATTAAGTTCATATTTTTTGGCAAAATCGACAAAATCTATTATTTCGTCGTCGTTTATGCCTTTAATTAAAACGGTATTTATTTTTACCGGATTAAAACCGGTTTGTCTTGCGATTTCTATACTACTTAAAACATCCCTTAAGGTTCCGCCCCTTGTTATATAGCGAAATCTTTCTTCTTTTAAAGAATCCAGGCTGATATTGATTCTTTTTAATCCCGAATTATAAAGTTCCTCGGCATATTTTTCAAAAAGGGTGCCGTTAGTCGTCATAGAAATATCTCTGACCATCTCTATTCGGCTAATTTTTTTTATGAATCCGGTCAACCCTTTCCTCACTAAAGGCTCTCCGCCCGTTATTCTTATTTTACTGACTCCATGTTTCGAAAGAATATCGACAAGCCTTAAAATATCTTCGTAGCAAATTATATTGTAGTGGTTTAAACGATATACGCCGGATTCGGGCATACAGTAAACACATCTTAAATTACACCTGTCAGTTACGCTTATTCTCAGGTATGTTATCCGTCTTCCGAAACCGTCTGTTAAAGGTTTTAATTTATACATGTATTGCTTATCCTAAAATAATCCGAAGAAAGACTGCGGATTTTTAATCTTTTTTTTCTTTTTGACGCTTGTAGGTTCAGTTCCTGCAACGTAAGGCATGAGCACCGGATCCTTATAGCCTGAATCCGCAATCAAACCGGTATGCGGATTAATTTCGGCAAAAACTATGTCTTTAGGTATTTTAAAAGCAGCAGGGGGATATATTTTAAGCGCTTTGGACATATAAGAATCCCAAATCGGGGCTGCGGTGATAGCTCCCACCATGAATCTGCCCATAGAGTGAAAATCGTCTAAACCAGTCCACACGCCGGTTACCAGAGAAGAAGTATATCCCATAAAAACGCCGTCTCTATACTGGCTCGACGAACCGGTTTTTCCGGCCACGTAAGGAGTAATTTTTCTTATGTTTAAAATTGTAACTCCGGTACCGTTGGTGATTACTCTTTCTAACATGTTAGTCAATACGTAGGCGACCTGAGGAGATAAAATTTTTTTGCATTCCGGTTTATAGCGATAAATCTTTTTGCCGCCTGGCGTTAATATCTTCAAGATAAAAACAGGCTTGCATTCTTTTCCTCCGTTTGCAAAAGTCGTATAAGCATCGGTTAAGTCTATTAATCTTATGCTAGACGACCCCAGCGCCATCGTTAAATTTCTGACAACGTGATGTATGCCCATTTCGTTGGCTAAATGAACCACTTTATTTATGCCTACCTTTTTAAGCAGCTTTACGGCAACGACGTCGATAGAATGTGCAAGGCCTATTAAAAGCGTGGTAGGTCCGGTAAATCTTCTCGAAAAATTATGAGGTTTGTAATATTTTCCGGGAACTCCGGTAGGATATATTACGGGAGTATTATTGATAATCGACGAAGGCGTATAGCCAAGCGTTAAGGCCTCTGCATAAACTATAGGCTTAAAGGCCGAACCAGTCTGCCTTTTCGCATAAAGAGCCCTATTAAACTGCGTCTGATTAAAATTAATTCCTCCGACCATCGCCCGAACGTAGCCGTTTTTAGGGCTAATAGAGATCAGCGCCCCTTCTATTACGTCTTTTTCCTCTAAAGAAAAAACTGGAACCCGGTTTTTACCGTAACCGTCGAATTTGACCAATATTTCGTATCCGGGTTTTAAAACCTGATTAACGCTATTAACAGTTCTATATGCAAAATAAACATAGCGTTGAAAATGCGACGCCCATCTCATATTCGATATTGGCAATATGCCCCTGAATTTACCAACGGAAACGTAAGCCGCCTGTCCGCTTTTAGAAATTCCAGTAACTAAACCCTTATAAATGCTTCCTTTATATAAATAATTTATGCGGCTTTTTTCATCGCCGATTTTATGCAGCATATCCGAATAACTTAGTTTCTCCAAAGGTCCGGCGTAACCGTATTCGTGGGAAAGTTTAACTAATCCTTTTTTTACCGCTTTATCGGCATATTCCTGCACCCTTGCGCTTAAAGCCGCGTATATCTTAAGGCCGCCTTCTTTATATACGGCCTTGCCGTATTTATTTATAACTTCCTGTTTGATGAAGGCAAGATAATAAGGTGCCACGCCGTAATACTTAAAAAAATTCCTAAACACGAGTTTCGCGCCGTAAGCTTTTTTAGCCTGCGCCTGAGTTATAAAACCGTCGTTTGCCATCTGCTCCAAAACGTATTTTTGCCTTCTTTTCGCATCCTTGTAATGCTCATAAGGGTCTAAAAACGACGGCGCCTGAGGAAGCCCGCCAAGCATAGCGGCTTCGGACAGGGTTAATTTCCATACCGGAACTCCGAAATACGTCAGGGAAGCCGCCTGTATTCCGTATGCATTATTTCCGAGATAAATCTGGTTTAAATAAATGTCTAAAATATCGTTTTTAGATAAATTATCAGCAATTTTATACGCTAAAATTGCTTCCCTCAATTTCCATATATAAGTCCTTTCGTAAGGAACAAGCAATGTTTTTGCTACCTGCTGGGTTATCGTCGAACCGCCTTCTAATATATGCCCAGCCATAAGATTAACTATAAAAGCCCTTGCTATAGCCTTATAATCGAGGGGGCCCTGGTTATAAAAATTTTTGTCCTCGGCGGCTAAAAAAGCCTCCCTAACACGCAAAGGAATATCGGCGAAGGAAACTACTTCCCTGTTTACCGATCCCAAATAACCGACAAGTTTGCCGCTGGACGAATAAACGTAATTAACCTCTTTGGGATGGTAATCCTTAAGAGAAACTATATTGGGAACTGAATAAGCCAGAAGAAAATATAATACGGCAAGTATAATTACAGGGGTAAAAATTATAATCAAAAACGAAATTATAAGCGTTTTTACTAATTTTCCCTTTCTTTTTTGCGATTTTTCAGTCTTTTTTTTATTTTCTATTTTTCCGTTTGCCGCCATAAGATAAGTAAGTCGATGAACTAAAAATTAAATTTTATATACTTTTTCATTATACAATATTAATCGGAACTTTAAAAGTTTTAGGCGTTTAATGCAGTTATTCAGAGGAAATACATTTTAGAAAGATTAAAACGGCCATCGATTTAAAACGGCTAAAAAGGACTGCGTAAAATATAAATTTTATGGTTTTTATATTTAAATAAATAAAGCGGCTTTTTAAATCTTTTTCCAGTTAATTTGCTAATTCCGCATACTCCTTTATATGATTTAACCGATAAAATGGCCTTATAGAATTTTGTTTCGCCTTTATTATTATTCATATTTTCGGCAGCTTTAATTAATATCCCGCCTATATCGTATCCTTCCGCGCTAAGGATATTAGGCATCTTTCCGTAATTTTTTTTATACGAAGAACTGAATTTTTTAACGATTTTATTATCGTCGTGCTTAAAAAATCCATTGGGAAAGATTGCGTTTTGCATATAAAATCCGTATTTTTCTATAAAAGACCTTGAATCCAAAGAACTTAACCCTAAAATAGGAAATCCGGTAATATTGTAATAAGCAAGCTGCGTTAAAATCAATTCGAGTTTGGAAGGACTACCGATTACAAAAAGGCCGTCGAATGGTATTTCCGGCCTCAACCCCGTTATCCCGTGCATAAGATCGTATTTGGTAATACCGAGCTGCGATTTTTCCGCCTGCGAAACAAACGTATTGCCAATGCCTTTAAACTTAACCAACGAATCGAAGTTATCGAAAAAATCAACGGTTCTGCCGCTATATGCCGTTGTGTTTATAACATTTATGCCGTATTGTTTGGCAAATAAACTTATAAAGGATAAAATTTTTAAACCGTAGCCGGAGTCTGGATATATTGCGGAAACCTTATTAATGCCGGCATAGCCGGCATATTTCATCTCGGCTTTTATCTCCTGCTTTAAGGTCATGCCGTAACTGAAAAAAAACGGGGAAAAATCTTTTTGAGGAACAACCGGCGAAGGAGTAATTACCGGTATTTTATATTTAAGCGAATATGAAGAAAAATACTTCAGCTGGCCTTCGAAAATAGGGCCTATGACGGCACTTATCTTTTTTTTAGACAAGGAACCGAACATGTAACCTATTGTTTTTCCGCCGGCATGGACAGGCAAATTTATAATTATATATTTTATTTTTGAACCGCGCCGTTTATCTATGCTCAGCAGAAGTCCGTTTATAAACTGCTTTCCGAAAAAAGCATATCGTCCCCGCGTCGGAAGCGCCAAAGCGATTCTTACTTCATTGCCATTTGCCGAAATATTTTTGCTTCCGCCTGTCGTTTTCGCACCCGGCGATAAAGGATGCCATAAAAAAATAAATAAAAATACGATAAACGCAAAATAAATTTTAAGGCTTTTTTTCATAATACAAATTTAGTTATACTTCTATATATACAACTTATCTTCCAAACAGTCAATTTATTTGTTTGTAAATTAACTATTTTATTTTTTTAAATTTTATTTTATTATTATTTTTATGAATATCGAAAAAGAAAGGCAGTATTTCAATTATAGAATTTTTTTAAAAGCCAAATCCGGCGGGTTTTTAAAATCCGCCGTTAAAGCTAATAAAAATAAGGCTGATGATTTTGAAGCGGGCAAATTTTACGAAAAGTTTAAAGCATGCGTCGAGCACGAAATCGATATTTTATATAAATTTAAAATAAAGCCGGTCAAGACAAGCGCTTTAATCAACCGTTTCGGAAACTGCTCCTTTTCCCCTTCCCTGCCGCAATTTTTACACATATCCGGCCCGGACGATTTGCTTGAAGACACTCTTTTTTTAGAATCTTTGATAAAACCTGACTCCGGTGTTTTTTTGACTTCTTCCAGATACGACGGCACAAAAATTTATAAACCGGCAGAAGACATTCTAAGGGGGTTTAACGACTATTTTTTAAACCTTTTAACCGGTTGGGACGATAAGAAATTCGATTTTATATGTATCGGTACTAACAGCGAAACGGAAAAGGAATTTATTAAAATATTCCCCGAAAAACTCAAGCTCATAATCCTGCCGGCATATTCTTTATTATATCCGGCGGAAAAATATAAAGCGCCTGCCGAATGTTTAAAAATCTCTGCGCTGGACCCTTTTGCGAAAAATTTAAAATATGGCCTTACATTAAGAAACAGCCTTGCCTTTCATTTATCAAAAGAGCTTGGCGTATTGTATTTGTCTAAAAAAAGCGCTTTATCGGGCATAATTAAGAAATTTCGGAAAGAGGGGAAAAGTGTAAAAATATTTGAAGGGGGGCATAATATTGCTTTGAATGCCGACCCCGATTCCAACCCTGATTACGACACGGATAAGAGCGTATGCAAAACCTGCGAAAAATACTTCGAATATGGCCGCATCGGACAGTTTATAATGAGTTCTTTGGAAGAAAAAGAAAATATTGCTATTGACAATTTATTAAAACTAAGCAATATTAAATTGAACGCAAGCGAAAAAGAAATTATAAATGCTATTTCGATACTTGAAATAAATTCAGAAATAGAAAGATATCCTGGAGGAATTATAAAAAAATATGAAAAATCTCGTTCTCGTAGAATCTCCGTCTAAAGCAAACACGATAAATAAATATCTCGGCAGCGCCTACACCGTAAAAGCCACGGTAGGACACATTAAAAATTTACCTAAAAGCTCAATAGGCATTGACATAAAAAACGGATTCGAGCCTAAATACGAAATCATAAAAGGAAAAGAAAAAACCGTCGAAGAAATTAAGAAACTTGCAAAAAATTCCGACGTAGTTTATCTTGCGCCCGACCCCGACAGGGAAGGAGAGGCGATAGCATGGAACATAAAAGAAGTTATCGACGAAATTAAAGGGAAGAAACCAGAAATAAAAAGGGTTCTTTTTAATGAAATAACCAGGGATAAGATTTTGGACGCAATAAAAAATCCCTCCGAATTAAATAAACCTATGTATGAATCGCAAAAAACAAGGAGGATATTAGACAGGCTCGTCGGTTATAATCTAAGCCCGTTTTTATGGGAAAAAATCAGAAGAGGGCTTTCGGCAGGAAGGGTCCAATCCATAGCATTATATCTTATCGTAGAACGCGAAAAAGAAATAAACGCTTTCGTTAAAGAAGAATTTTGGACGATAAAAGCCCTCTTTGAATTAAAAAACATGGATAAAAAAAATCCGGCCGTGAATACTATAGAAGGAGAACTCTTTAAAATAAACGGTAAAGACCCTCAAATAAAAACCGAAAAAGAGGCGAAAAAAATTAAAGAGATTTTAATTAATTTAAAAGACGAATACAGGATAAAAGATATTACAAAAAAACAGGCATCGAGAAAACCGCCTCTTCCTTTTATAACAAGCACCCTTCAACAAGAAACCGCAAAAATACTGAGATTTCCGGTTAAAAAAACAATGTCCGTAGCTCAAAAATTATATGAAGGAATTGAACTCGGAGCAGTAGGGGGTTTAAGCAATAAGCCGCTTGGGCCGGTAGGCTTGATAACCTATATGAGGACGGATTCGACGAGAATTTCAGCCGAAGCTGAAAGTCTCGCAAAAGAATTTATAAATAATATTTACGGTCCGGAATACGTTTCTGGAAAAGGAATAATCAAAAGAAAAGGCAAAGCCGGAACGGAAGATAAAAAGATCCAGGATGCCCACGAAGCGATTAGGCCTACTAATATATTGCTGACGCCCGGAAAAATTAAAAGCTATCTGACTCCCGACGAGTATAAACTATATAACCTGATTTGGACATATTTCGCCGCTTCTTTAATGAGCGAAAGTATTTACGACCAATACGGATTGACGATAGCCGGACATTACGCGCAAAATGTCAAAAAAACCGAATTCATTTTTAAAACAACCGAAAGCGTTTTAAAATTCGACGGATTCCAAAAAGTTATAAATGAAAATTTAAAAAGCAAAGAAGATATTTTAGAACCTGAAAATGACACACAGGATATACAGGCGAAATCTTCTTTGCCTATGATAAAAATTTTTGAATTCCTTTCGGCAGGCGACGGTGCAATCATCAAAAAAGCCGATGCTTCGCAGCATTTTACCGCGCCGCCTTCCAGATATACCGAGGCGAGTTTAGTTAAAGCTTTGGACGAAAACGGCATAGGCAGGCCATCTACATATCAAAGTATTATCGCAAATATAAAAATTAAAGATTATGTCGCTATGACGACGGAAACTAAGTACAGCGCAAGCTCATCCGCGGACGTTTCCAAAAAAGGAGGTTCCACGTTAAAGTTTAAACCGACCGAATTGGGGATAACCGTTTCCGATATATTAAAAGCCGGGTTTTCCGACATAATAAATCTAAAGTTTACGGCAAACATGGAATCAAAATTAGACAATATCGAAAAAGGATTGCTTGAAAAAAACGATCTGCTTCACGATTTTTACGGTAAGTTTATGAAAAATTTCAAAGAAGCTAAAATAAATATTAAAAACATTAAAGGCTCTTCGGAGCCTACAGATATGACTTGCGAAAAATGCGGAAAACCAATGGTTATAAAAATGGGGCGTTTTGGAAAGTTCCTTGCCTGCAACGGGTACCCCGAATGCAAAAATACAAAAGAACTTCCAAAAGAAAATAGCACCATGGCAAACAACCCCGCCGAAACTGAAGAAACCGGCGAGACTTGCGAAAAATGCGGAAAACCAATGGTTATAAAAGCCGGCAGGTACGGTAAATTCCTATCCTGCAGCGGGTACCCCGAATGCAAAAATATTAAGCCCTTGCCGATAAAAATCCATAACTTAAAAATTCCGTGTCCGAATGGATGCGGTGGTTATCTCGTCGAAAAAAGGACGAAAAAAGGACGAAAATTTTTTGGCTGTTCGAACTATCCCGAATGCGGCTATGCGGCATGGACATTGCCGGAAAAAAGCGAAAAATAAGAATAATAATAGTATTATTATTCAATATTCTTCATAGAGATCAATAATATATATTTTATATATTAAACCAATCCCTTTGCCCTTAAATATGCGGCATTGACGGCTGAATCCAAAACATGCTTGATTCTTCCTTCTTCTAATTTGGCAAGCCCGTAAGCCGTCGTTCCGCCGGGCGAAGTTACCATATCCTTTAAATCTTTCGTGGACGTTTTAGAAAATGCGGAACTGCTAAGAAGTTCGGCGGAGCCGAGAAGGGTCTGGACCGTCAATATTTTTGCAGCGTCCCGCGGAAGGCCAAGCTTGACTCCGGCTTCTATGAGTCCCTCGGCAATCAGAAAAATATAAGCGGGACCGCTTCCGCTTAAAGCGGTAACCGCGTCAAAATACTTTTCTTCTATAGATAATACTTTTGAAGACGTTTCCAATATGTATACGGCTAAATCTAAGTCTTCTTTGGAAACATTGACGTTATGGCACATTGCGCTCATTCCCTTTCCTACCAAAGAATTTATATTGGGCATAATTCTGAATATTTTCAACGAAATACCGGTTTTAAGCGTCCTGTTGAAAACTTCTTCCATGAAACCTATTTTAACGCCTCCCGCAATCGAAATAAAAAGAGGGAGGCTTTTATTCTTTTTAAAATTATTTAATGTATTTGCAGCCACTTCAAGCACGCTTTCGACCGAATAAGGCTTAACGGCAATAAAAACTATGTCGCAATTTTCGACTATCTCTCCTATGCTATCCAAAGAATTTACGCTAAGAGTTTCCTTTACAAATTTAATCCTCGAAGGATCAGTATCGTAAATAATAATCTTTATATCCTGAGGGTTTGCGGTAATTATTCCGCTAATAAGACCGAAAGCCATATTGCCGGCTCCTATAAATCCAACATTGATTTTTTTTAGCTGCATGTGAATATATCCTCTTAATTTTTGATAATTGAATAATATTATATAATAGAATTAAATTAATTTCTAAACAATAATGCAATATGTTATAATTTTATAATCGAGTATATAATCATGGAAAATACCGCTGTTCATAATGATAGACATAATCATAGCCATAGCCTTAAATTTAATTTAAGCGGCGAATCTTTTGAAACTGAAAAAAACTTAAAAACCGCTTTTTTGCTTACGCTCGTAATTCTATTTATCGAATTTAGCGGAGCAGTTATATCAAAAAGCATGGCGCTGTATTCCGAATCCGGACACGTTTTAGTTGACGCGTCATCCCTTCTTTTGGCATGGCTTGCGCAAATTCAGGTAAGAAAAAGCCCCTCGGAAAAAAACACTTTCGGCTATCATAGGATAGGCATACTTGCCGCTCTTTTAAATTCGCTTTTACTTCTTATACTGTCTTTAATATTGATTTACGCAAGCTATCTAAGGATAGTACGCCCTGAAAAAATTAATTCGAGCCTTATGATTATTTTCCCGCTTATAAGCCTTATTATAAACGCCGTCATCGGATTAAAAATACACAAGGGCATTAAGCATAACTTAAATCTTAAAAGCTCTTTCTTCCATATAGTTGGGGATTCTTTGGTTTCTATGTCTATTATTGCCGGCGGAATAATTATTTATTTTACCGGGGTGTATTATATCGACCCGGTTATCGGATTAATAATATCTCCCCTTATCGCCATAGGCGCTTTTTCAGTCATAAACGAAACGATTAACATACTGCTTGAAGGCGTTCCTAAAGAAATCGATTTTTCTTCGGTAAAGGAAGAAATACTGAAAACGCGTGGCGTAAAAAATGTCCATGACCTTCACATATGGAGCATGTCGAAGTCTTTTAAATTGTTAAGCGCACATATCCTTGTGGAAGAAACCGCGGTTAAATCGGCGGATATATGCTGCATCATCAATAATATTCAGGATTCCCTTTCAGAAAAATTCGATATAAACCATGTAGTAATCCAACCTGAATTATCCGACTGCAATACGACTAACGATTTTTGCATTTATAAAAATTTATAATTATGGTTTATTTTTTACTTGAATTAATTTTAAAAATGTGTACAATATTTATAACGTAAAAAAATAAATAGAAAATACATCGCATATGAGGGTTGTTACAGCCGAAGAAATTTCAAACGCCGTTAAAAATTTAATAATTAATTCGAGCGTTAACTTGCCTGAAGATACTTACCTGAGCCTAAAACATGGCTTTGAAAAAGAGATATCGGATTCTGGAAAAAGTGTTTTAAGCCGTATATTATTAAACGCGGAGATTGCAAAAACCGAATTAAAGCCGTTGTGTCAGGATACGGGGCTTGCCGTTTTTTTCATAGAAATCGGAAAAGACGTTGCCGTAAGCGGTAAAAATTTAACGGATGCAATTAATGAAGGCACAAGGGCAGGCTATTCGGATGGCTTTTTAAGGAAATCGACCTGCGACCCTATTTCGAGGAAGAATACCGGCGATAATACCCCGGCTATTATACATTACGATATTACGGACGGCGATAAAATTAAAATAATGTATGCGGCAAAAGGCGGGGGAAGCGAAAATATGAGCAGGCTTAAAATGATGCGTCCTTCCGACGGAAAAGAAGGGGTTATTGATTTTGTCGTAGAAACAATGAAAGAAGCAGGCCCAAATCCTTGCCCTCCAAATATCATAGGCGTCGGCATCGGGGGTAATTTTGAAAGGTCCGCAATCATTGCAAAAAAAGCCCTTTTTAGAAAGTTAGGCGAAAAAAACGTTGATCCGGAATTAGCGGAAATGGAAAAGGTTATGCTCGAAAAAATCAACAACATAGGCACCGGGCCTATGGGTTTCGGCGGAATATGCACTGCCCTGGGCGTTCACATTATTAAAGAGCCGTGCCATATTGCCAGTTTTCCCGCGGCGGTTAATATCGAATGTCACTCGCATAGACATTCGGAAATTATTATTTAATTTCTTTTTATTTATATGAATAATTAACGAATAATTAACATAATTTAATTACAATAATAATATAAATATATTCTATATGGGAGCTATAAAAATTACTACCCCCCTCACGGACGACAAGATATTAAGCCTGAAAACCGGCGACGAGGTCTTAATAAGCGGAACTATTTATACTGCAAGGGACCAGGCGCATTTCAGATTGGTAAAACTAATCGAGGAAAACAAACCGCTGCCTTTCGACCCTAATGGACAGATTATTTATTATGTCGGACCAACTCCCGAAAAACAGGGCGAGATTATCGGCTCCGCCGGTCCCACTACCAGCTATAGAATGGACAAATATGCGCCAGTACTTATCGAATGCGGCTTGAAAGGCATGATAGGAAAAGGAAAGCGGTCTGCAGAGGTAAAAGAAGCCATAAAAACATATAAAGCAATTTATTTCGGCGCTATAGGCGGGGCAGGAGCCTTAATATCAAAAACCGTTAAATCAAGCAAAGTAATAGCATACGAAGACCTTCTTTCCGAAGCCATAAGACAGCTCGTCGTAGAAAACTTTCCTGCTGTTGTAATTAACGACGTTTACGGCGGCGACCTATATGAAGCCGGCAGGAAAAGATACGAAAATAAATATAGCATTGCGGTTTAAAAAATATTAACATTATCCAAAAATAAATTTTAAACGGGAACAATTATGGATATCCATGAATATCAAGCAAAAGAGCTTTTAAATAAGCATAGGATTAAAACCTTAAAGTCTATTTTATGCCATAGCGGCGAAGAGGCTTACGAAGCTTTTCTAAAGTTGCCGGCTCCGCTTGCGGCAGTAAAAGCGCAGGTGCATGCCGGCGGAAGAGGTAAGGGTGGCGGTGTGAAAATTGCAAAATCTGCGGACGATGCAAAATCCATAGCATCAAAAATGATTGGAATGAATTTAGTTACCGCTCAAACCGGCAAAGAGGGTAAATTAGTCCGAAAGGTTTTAATAGAGGAAGGCGCGGAAATTGTAAAAGAATTTTATTTGTCCATAACGGTAGACAGGAAAAACGCCGGTATCGCTTTTGTATTAAGCGCCGAGGGCGGCATGGAAATAGAGGAGGTTTCTAAAAATAATCCCGAAAAAATTTTAACCGTTTCTATTAATCCGCTATATGGACTAAAATCTTACCATATACTTGAAATGTCGTTGTTTCTGGGAATAGACAAAAATCTTTTCGGAGAATTTTCCAAGCTTATTAATCTTTTATACGGCGCTTTTACCTTAGAAGATATGTCGATGCTCGAAATTAATCCGTTAATACTTACAGGCTCAAATGAATTTATTCCTTTAGACGCCAAAATTATTTTGGACGACAATGCAGATTTCAGGCATCCGTTTTTTAAAGACTTAATAGACGAAAACGAAGAAGAACCTTTGGAAGTCAAAGCCAAAAGCGCCGGGCTTAATTATATAAAATTAGAGGGAAACGTCGGATGTATGGTAAACGGCGCCGGGCTTGCAATGGCTACCATGGATACCATAAAAGAGTTCGGGGCGACGCCCGCAAACTTTTTAGACGTTGGAGGAACGGCTGATAGTAAAAGGGTAGAAACTGCCTTTAATATACTTTTGGCGGATAAAAACGTCAAAGGAATATTCGTCAATATATTCGGCGGAATCGTAAAATGCGACATGGTTGCGGAAGGGGTCGTCGCTGCAGCTAAAAATATAGGTTTAAAATTACCCGTCGTTGTAAGGCTTGAAGGCACAAATGCCGATATAGCCGCTAAAATTATCGAAAATTCGGGAATGAATTTCGTTTCCGCAGAAAGCCTTGCCGACGGCGCCAAAAAAATTTCAAAAATCGTTAACGGATAAATAAAGGAATAATATTTATGAGCATTCTCGTCAATAAAAATACAAATGTTTTGGTGCAGGGAATAACCGGCAAGGAAGGTTCCTTTCATGCTCAAAAATGCTTGGAATACGGCACTAAAATAGTAGCCGGCGTTACGCCTTTTAAAGGTAATACTCTATTCAACGATTCCGTCCCGGTTTATAACGCGATAAAAGAGGCAAAAAAAGAACGGCGCATAGACGCCACTATGATATTTGTTCCCGCCGGATTTGCTGCGGCCGGCATAATAGAAGCTATCGAAGCTGAAATTCCTTTAATCGTCTGCATAACCGAAGGAATTCCGGTCTTAGACATGCTTAACGTAAAAGCGGCTCTTAATTGCTCCGGGTCAACTATGATCGGACCAAACTGTCCGGGCATTATAACGGCGGACGAATGTAAAATCGGAATTATGCCTGGCTTTATCCATAAAAAAGGGAAAGTAGGGGTTTTATCGAGAAGCGGAACGCTGACTTATGAAGCGGTTAATCAGCTTACCGAAGGCGGTTTGGGAGAAACAACCTGTATAGGCATAGGCGGCGACCCAATAATAGGCTCTCCTTTTATAACTTTTTTAAAAATGTTCGAGAATGATCCGGAAACAAAAGCCGTGGTTATGATAGGCGAAATCGGAGGAACGGCTGAAGAAGAAGCATCTGAATTCGTTAAAAACAATATGAAAAAACCGGTAATCGGATTTATAGCCGGCAAAACGGCTCCCGCAGGAAAAAGAATGGGGCATGCCGGAGCGATTATTTCAGGCGGCAAGGGAACTGCATCGGAAAAACTTAAAACCATGGAAAAAAACGGTATTTACATTGCCGATAATCCTTCGGTTATTGCCGAAACCGTTAATAAGGCTTTAAACGAATAGTAAATAAAATTAGCGAATAAATATATTATATTAATAAAATTATAGGGGGAGGCTAAAAATGCCTGAAAAAGAAAGTAAAAATTTAAAAGACGGCGTTGCCGTTACCGCCGATGTCGTTCTTACTAATTATAGCGTTTGTGAGGGATTAGAAAAGGAAATAAGGACAAAAAATAATCTCACGATAAAAGAAGTTTCCGGAAGAGGCAAAAAAGGAGACGTTAAAATCGACATTGTAGTAAGTTATTGTAAAGGTTGCGAAATTTGCGTTGCATTTTGCCCGGAAAAAGTTCTTGCCATGGAAAGGGAGATAGCCAAGGTTGTCGATATCTCAAAATGCACTAATTGCAATATCTGCGAATATCTGTGTCCCGATTTTTCAATTACGGTAGAATCGCTTTAAAATAAAATCAGCCGCTTAGGTTTTGTCAAATTAATAAGGAGGAATTGATTAATGACTAAAAATATCAAGTTAATGCAAGGCAATGAAGCTGTGGCCGAAGGAGCGATTATTGCCGGTTGCGATTTTTTTGCAGGTTATCCTATAACGCCTTCTTCGGAGGTTATGGAACAACTTTCAAGCAAATTAGTTAAATTAGGCAAGGTTTGCATACAGATGGAAGACGAGATTGCGGCGCTTGGAGCCGTACTTGGAGCGGCGCTCGGCGGCGCAAAGGCGTTGACCGCTTCATCGGGCCCTGGCATGTCTTTAAAAGCGGAACATATCGGCTACGCATCGATGTGCGAAATCCCGTGCGTAATAGTCAACGTTATGAGGGGAGGACCTTCCACGGGACTTCCAACGCTTCCTGCGCAGGGAGATATTATGCAGGCAAGATGGGGAACCCACGGCGACCATGCAATTATAGCAATTACGCCGTCTAGCGTTAACGAATCCCTCTATGAAACTATAAGGGCGTTTAATTTGGCAATAAAATACAGGACGCCGGTTTTAATTTTAACGGACGAAATAATCGGCCATATGAGGGAAAAAGTAGTCATTCCAAATAAAGAAGATATAAAAGAAATTTTGGACGTTAAATTGCCGGATGTTCCTCCCGAAAAATATTTCCCATATAATTATACAAGCGGAAAAGTTACTTCTTTAGCTCCTATGGGCGAAGGCTACCGCTATCACGTTACCGGTCTTATTCACGGCGAAACCGGCTTTCCGTCGCAAAAAACCGATGTAATTCAGAATGCGCAAAAATGGCTATACGATAAAATATATAAAAATATTAAAGACATCGAAAAATTCGAGGAATTTCAAACAGAAGACGCGGACATACTCATTTTTGCGTACGGTTCGGTATCCCGTTCGGCACGGCAGGCTATTTTAATGGCAAGAAGCGCCGGTATTAAAGCCGGATTGTTTAGACCGATTACTATTTGGCCGTTCCCCGAAGAACGGGTATCTTCTTTATCCAAAAAGATTAAAAAGATTATCGTACCCGAAATGAATATGGGGCAGGCCGTATTGGAAGTTCAAAGAAATGCTTGCGGAAGCGATGTTTACGGGTTAAACGTCGTCAACGGTGAGCCGATTACTCCGGATACAATTTATTATAAGATTAAAGAGGTAGCCGGCGCGTAAAATTAAAATTTTAATTTTAATTATTTTTAAGTAAACAGGAGATAAAAATGCCTAATAAAAAATTCGATTACGATAAATATTTAAGAAAAAACACGCTGCCTCATATATGGTGCCCCGGCTGTGGAGACGGAATAATTTTAAAATCGCTTATCAGGGCTATCGATAAGTGCGGATATTCCAAAGACGATGTCGTTATTACGTCCGGTATCGGATGCGCATCGAGACTGCCTGGATATGTGGATTTTAATACAATACATACCACTCATGGCAGGGCTTTAACTTTTGCTGTAGGAATAAAAATGTACAAACCGCGACTTAAAGTTATTACTGTTTCCGGAGACGGCGACGCTTTAGCTATAGGCGGAAATCATTTTATTCATGCAGCAAGAAGAAATATTGACATAACGATGATTGTTTTTAATAATTATACATACGGAATGACGGGCGGACAATCCTCTCCTACCCAACCGCTTGGAACTTTCTCGACAACTACGCCATTCGGAAGCGTCGAAGGGCCGTTCGACGTATGCAATTTAGCTCAGGCCGCAGGAGCTACATGGGTAGGAAGGTCCACTTCTTATCATGCAGTCCAACTGGAAAAATTTATAGTTAACGCTCTTAATCATAAAGGATTTTCGGTTTTAGACGTTATCACGAATTGCCATATTTCGTACGGGAGACGCAATAAAATGAAATCGCCGGTAGAAATGATACATTATCAGAAGGATAAGGCGGTCAACGTCCGTTCGTCTGAAAATATAGCTCCCGAAAATATGGCAGGGAAGTTCAAAACCGGAATTTTATATGAAAACAAAGGTGCTCAGGAATTCTCGGAGGAATATTATAAAGTTCTGAATGCCGTTAAAATAAAATAAATTTTTCCGTATATATTTAATAATAATTATAAAAGGGGTATTTATATGACTAATAGAACTGAATTCAGGTTTGCAGGCTCGGGCGGACAAGGCTTAATTCTCGCAGGAATAATACTTGCCGATGCCGCGGTATCTCAGGAAAATAAAAATGCGGTCCAAACACAATCCTATGGACCGGAGGCAAGGGGCGGCTCAAGTAAATCGGAGGTCATTGTTTCCGACGATACTATCGAATATCCGAAAGCCACCAAATTAGATTATATGATTGCCCTGACTCAGGAATCGTTTTCTAAATATATAGGCGATCTTAAAGACGACGGTATCGTAATAGTAGATAGGGAAATGGTTCGCGACTATTCCAAAGCTAAAGGAAAACTGTATGTTTTGGACATGGTAAAAACCGCCAGGGAAGAACTTGGAAAACTTTTAGGACTTAACATTATTGCACTCGGAGCATTAGTGGCAATATCTGGAATAGTATCGCATGAATCAGCAGAAAAAGCACTTATGAGCAGGGTGCCTAAGGGCTTCGAAGAATATAATAAAAAAGCATTGGAAATCGGCTTTAGGCTTGCAAAAGAAGCAAAAAATAATAAATAAATACAATATATAAATATTGAGGGGATAAATAATGACGGAACAAACGCTTTCCATTGTCAAACCAGACGGCGTTAAAAAAGGTTTGTGTGGAAAAATCATATCGATATTCGAAGAAAACGGGTTTGAAATTAAGGCGGTAAAAAAAGTTACCCTTACTAAAAAACAAGCCGAAGGTTTTTATTATATTCATAAAGAAAGACCCTTTTTTAACAGCTTGGTTGCTTTTATGACTGAGGGACCCGTTATGATTGCGGTTCTATCCCGTGAAAATGCCATTGCAAAAAACAGGGAAATAATGGGGGCTACCAATCCTAAGGATGCGAAAGACGGCACGATAAGAAAAATGTTTGCGGAAAGCATAGAAAGAAACGCGGTGCACGGATCCGATTCGTTAGAATCGGCAAAATTTGAAATTTCATACTTTTTTAACGTTTTCGAGATATTATAAGATTGCCAAATAATATTGAAATTCAAGATATAGATTCTATTAGAAAGCTTTTAGAAAATAACTACGGCGATTTAAAACCGTTTTTAAACTTTAACAATGCTTTTCAACTTTTAATAGCCGTAGTTCTTTCCGCCCAGTGCACGGATAAAAGAGTTAATATTATTACCGAACGACTATTTAAGATCTACGTTAAACCTTCCGATCTTGCAAAAAAAAACCTTAACAATTTTGAAGAAGAAATCAAAACCTGCGGAATGTTTCATAATAAAGCAAAAAATATTATAGGGGCTTCAAAAATACTTGCCGAAAAATATAACGATGAAGTCCCCGAAAATTTTGAAATACTTACGTCCCTTCCGGGAGTTGGAAGAAAGTCTGCAAACGTCATACTCGGCACATATTTTAACGAAAACAGATTTCCGGTCGATACCCATGTTTTTAGAACTGCAAACCGCATTGGACTGGCAAATTCCAAAACTCCCGAAAAAACGGAGGAAGAACTTACTAAAATAATTCCGCCCGCCCTTTGGATGAAAATGCACCGCTGGTTAATTAAACATGGTAGAACATACTGCACCGCAAGAAACCCTAAATGTCCGTCTTGTTTTTTAAAAAATTACTGTCTTTATTATAAACGTGATTTTAATCATAAAAACTCATAAATTTATATGGTAAAATAATTTTATTATGAGCCCGCTAATAAGATATTTTACGATTGCTTCGCTCGTTTATCTCGCTATAGGAACTTTCTTGGGACTTATTATGTCCGTTTATCCCCCGTCCATTAACTACCTTCTTCTGGCGCACGTTCATCTCCTTCTTCTTGGTTTTATCGCCATGATGATTTATTCGGTCGGATATCACGTCTTGCCGAGATTCAGCGGATTCAATCTATACAGCAATTTCCTCGTAACCGTCCAATTTTATATGACTAATATCGGGTTAATAGGCATGGCTTTAATCTGGATTTTTTCAAGGGATGTAATTTCAGGATTTTATTCCATACTTTTTCTTTTTATATTTGCCATAATGGAATTTACGGGTATTTGCATTTTTGTTTTTAATAATGTTATGACTCTTTCGGGAAAGGGGGGGAAGACGGCTGCGCAATAATCCTACTTTAAGCCTACAATCTTATGAATCTGCAGGCCCAATCTAACATTTAATCCGTCACTCAATATCCATCCGGCGAGTTCGCTTAAGCTTAAAGAATTTGCAACCGCAGAAAATATTAACTTAACGGCTTTCAATTTATTTAATTTAATAAAGTCTTTTGCAAATACATAATCGTCATAATTGCCTATTACAAACTTTATTTCATCGTATTTATTTATATATTTTAAATTTTCAAAGTTAAAGTTTTCTCCAAACCCGCTGGAGGGACACTTAACATCGACAATCTTAATAATCTCTTTATCCACTTTCCGCAAGTCGATAGTTCCGTTTGTTTCCAAAAGAGTGCGGTAACCTAACTTGCCGAGTTCGTCAAATAATCCGTATACGGAATCCTGAATCATAGGCTCGCCTCCGGTAATTTCGATAAGTTTTATATTAATGTTTCCGGTATCTCTTAAAACGGCAAGGATTTCTTGTATGCTTAACCGCTTAGAACGCTCAATATCTAAACCTTCCTTTGTATCGCAATAGCTGCATTTCAGATTGCATCCTGCAAGCCTTATAAACTTACAGGGATAACCAGCAAAAGACGATTCGCCCTGAATACTGTAAAAAATATCGCTGACATTCAACATAGCAAAAAGAAAAGAGAAATAAAATTTGAATATTATAAATTTTTATTATATAATAAAAAAATGGAGAAATAAAAATGTTTGGAATAGGAGCTCCCGAATTAATCATTATCGCAATTATCGCTTTATTAATATTCGGACCGTCGAAACTTCCCGAATTAGGTAAAACCCTCGGTAAAGGTTTAAGGGAATTTAAAAATGCGTCGTCCAACCTAAAAGACCAGATAAATCCTCTAAGCGATACAGGCGAAACCGAAGAAATTTCTCACTCGCATTCCGAACGTAAAAGCACAAAAGATAATCTCCCGGAGCATAAAAAAAATACCGCTAAAACTGGGGTAAACAAAACCGGCAAAAAAAGCCGGCAAAAAAAAATAAAAGGCGCGGAAAGCGTTGCTGAAATTGTATCGCGTCCGGTTCGCAAAAGCATTTCTCAAAAAAATACCGCTAAAAACCCGCAACCAACTAAAACTAAAATTCATAAATAGAGACGAAAATATTTAAATTAAACGTCTAAATTAACAACGTTAAGAGCGTTATCCTCTATAAACTTACGTCTCGGCTCGACTTTATCCCCCATAAGAATATCGAACATACCGTCGGCCTCTATAAGGTCGTTGATATTAACCTTCCTTAGCGTTCTTGTTTCTTTGTTCATCGTGGTTTGCCAAAGCTGTTCAGGATTCATTTCGCCCAGACCTTTATATCTTTGAATAGAAATATTCTGCGGAACATTAGATTTAATAAAATCATAAAACTCGCTCATATCCGAAGGCTCGTATTTTTTAGAATCTGTCAATATTATTATATTTGACAAATTTAATGATTCTATATCTTTTTTTAAATTGTAAATGGTTTTATAATCAACCGATTCCAAGAATTTTTTATCGATATAAGCATCAGGAATAAAATTTTTAAATTTTACTATTATTTTATTATAGTCTTCAAATTCGTCGTCGCTTAATAAAACAGGATCTAAATCTTCTTTTTTTAAAATATTAAATAAAATATTTAATTTATCGGGGTTGCCGTTTTTTAATAAATCCTTAGATGTAACGTCGTTATTTAATGAATACTCTGCTATTTTTTTGTTTATATTAATTTTATTTAATTTATTAAGATGGTTTCTATAATTTTTTATTTTATCCATCGCATCTTTAACCCATTTTTTATCTAAAATTATATCCGGCACATCGGGCCTTTTTCTATAAATATTTAAAGAATTAAGGGATTCCTGGACAAGAAAAATATCTAAAGATTCGTCGTCTTTAAGGTATGATTCGCTGTTTCCTTTTTTAACCCTGTAAAGAGGCGGCAATGCTATATATAAATAACCGCTTTCTATAACCTCTTTCATATATCTATAAAAGAAAGTCAGCAATAAAGCCCTGATATGCGAACCGTCCACGTCCGCATCGGTCATTATAATTATTTTATGATATCTAAGTTTTTCGATATTAAAAAAGCTTTCTTCTTTTTTTGAGCTTCCGGACGCTATACCGCCGCCTAAAGCAGTAATTAATACCTTAATTTCGTCGGATCCTAGCATCTTTTCTAACCTTGCTTTTTCTACGTTTAAAATTTTACCCTTAAGAGGGAGTATCGCTTGATATTTTCTGTCTCTTCCCTGTTTAGCGCTGCCGCCAGCCGAATCTCCTTCGACGATATATATTTCGCATTGCGAAGGATCTTTTTCCTGACAATCGGCCAATTTTCCCGGCAAAGACGAGAAATCGAGCAAATTTTTTCTTCGAACGAGCTCTTTTGCTTTTCTTGCGGCTTCTCTCGCCCTTGCGGCATCTATGGCTTTTTCGACTATAATCTTTGCCGTCTGAGGATTTTCGTCGAAAAATTCGGTTAATTTTTCGTTAACTAAGGATTCCACGACTCCCTTAATGAAGCTATTGCCTAATTTTGCTTTAGTCTGTCCTTCAAACTGCGGACTTGGCATTTTAACGCTTACTACGGCTATTAAACCTTCTCTTACGTCGTCGCCTGAAATCTGTATAGTCTCGCTTCGTTTTACGCTTCTGTCCTTAAAATTATTTTGGTTGGAAATATAATAATTATTAATAACCCTTGTTAATGCTGATTTGAAACCTACTAAATGCGTTCCTCCTTCCCTGGTATTTATATTATTTACATAAGAATATAAGATTTCCGAATATCCGTCGTTATACTGCAAAGCAATGTCCGTAATAACATCGTCTTTTTTTCCGGTTATAAAAATAGGTTCTTTGATTATGGCGTTTTTATTTTGATTAATATACTCAACGAAGGATTTAATGCCTCCGTCATATTTAAAATCATGTGATTTATTATTTATTTCGTCGATGATAATTATATGGATTCCGGCATTTAAAAAAGCAAGCTCCCTCAACCTGTTGGATAAAATATCGAAATCGAAATTATTATATTCCATTATTTCGTAATCCGGAATAAACGTAATCGAGGTACCTCTTTTATTTGTTTTTTCGCATTTTTCTAGTTTTCCAAGAGGCATTCCTTTACTATAGCTCTGCCTGTAAACATATCCCTCTCTATAAATTTCCATATCCAATCTTTGCGATAATGCATTTACGACAGAAATACCTACGCCGTGAAGACCTCCCGATACTTTATAAGATTTTTTATCGAATTTGCCTCCGGCATGAAGAACCGTTAAAACAACTTCGGCAGCGGAGATACCCAACTGTTCGTGAATATCGACGGGAATTCCCCTTCCGTCGTCTTCAATCGTAATGCTGCCGTTAATATTAATGCGTATCAATATATTTTTACAGAAACCGGCAAGGGCTTCGTCAATACTGTTATCTACGACTTCGTAAACTAAATGGTGAAGCCCTTCTATGCCGGTCGAACCTATATACATTCCCGGCAATTTTCTGACGGCTTCAAGGCCTTCCAAAACTTGAATGTCTGAGCTTTTATATTCAATTGATTCGCTTTCATATAAAACCGGTGGCTTTATATTTGAAAAAGTATCCTCGTTCATTTTAAAACCTCTTCCACTTCCATATTATATTTTAATATATTAATATCT
Source organism: bacterium (assembly GCA_027319095.1). Lineage (GTDB taxonomy): Bacteria > SZUA-79 > SZUA-79 > Acidulodesulfobacterales > Acidulodesulfobacteraceae > Acidulodesulfobacterium_A. The sequence continues at coordinate 27,575 of DAHVNW010000011.1, forward strand.
CATGGGCATAAATACGCCTATTACTTGCATTGTTTTTTCGGCATCGTTATTATTTTCTAAGAGTGGTTCAATTATAAAAGGACTATATATAGTATCAAATTTAACGCTCAAGTTGTTTTCCTGAATATTTGAAATAAAATCCATAATATACCTGGAATTTAATTTAATACTTATAGGTTCGCCTTTATAATTAATTTCTATTTCATCGCTTCCCTCTCCTATATTGGTATTTACGGTTTTAATAAGTAAATCGTTATCGCTAAAACTGAGTTCTATGGAGTGAGTTTTTTCTTCGGCTAATAAAGAAACCATTTTAATTGAATTATAAAACTTTTTTGTGTTAATTATAGAAGTTTTATATGTATTTTTAGGAAGAACGGTTTTATAATCCGGAAATTTACCTTCTATAAACCTTGATATAAATTTAGTATTATTATTTAAGTTTTCGGATTGTTTTTGGAATTCAAAAATTACATTGTTAGAATTTATTTGTATAGAAACAATGCTCGATTCTATTTTGTCTAATTTTAAAACTTCGGATAATAATTTTCTTGGAATTATAACTCCGTTTTTTAATAAGTTATAAATACCTTCGTCTTTTTTACCGTTATAATTTATTACCGATTGGGCCAAGGAAAGCCTATGTCCGTCGGTTGCTACCAACCTAAGATAATCTTCGTTTCCAGATTTTTCCAAAATAAAATAAACGCCTGTAAGATTTCTTTTTGTATCTTCAGACAGCGCCGTAGAAAATATTACTTTACTTATAAGTGTTTTAAAAATTTTTAATTCGATATTAAAACTATCGTCCGACTCGAAATCTATAATATTAGGATAATCGCTTGCAGGAATAGTAGTTAATTTAAAAACGCTTTTTTTATAGCTAACGGTAACTATGCCGTTTTCATTTTCAATAAAATCGACATATTTATCATCTTTTTCTTCTATAAAATCTTGGGGAAGTTCTTTTATAATATTATATATTTTTTTTGAATTTACCGTAGTTTTGCCTTCCGATATAATTTTAGCACTGCAATATGTAATAATACTTATTTCTAAATCAGTAGCGCTTATTTTAATAAAATTATCATCGATGCTTTCAATAAGAATATTTGAAATTATAGGCATAGAACCTTTTTTTTCCGAAGTTCCTTGAACTATCGACAAACTGTTTAAAAAATTTTGCTTTTTAACTTTAAAATTTAACATAATTAACAGATATCTTTTATTATTTTTAAGTTAATTTTAAAAACATTAGTAGTAATAATAAAGTAAAAAAAGTTTATAAATATTTAAGTTGTTAAAATTATAAATAAATTATTGTTTATAACTTTGTGCTATTTTATTTATTATTTAAAAAAAAATGTTTAATTCTTTTTTAAATAATAAATTCAACATAAATTCAACATACTTTTCATATAGTTTATTTTTTTATTATTTTAATAATAGTATTTAAAATTTTTTCCAATTCTTCATTGTTTTTTAATTTTTTATTAATTTTATTTACCGCATAAATAATTGAAGAATGATCTTTTCCTCCAAATTTATCGCCTATTTCCGGAAAAGACAATTCAGTATAACTTCTTATTAAATACATGGCTATTTGACGCGGTTCAACAAATTCTTTTAATTTTTTATTAGATTTAATATCGGTTATTTTAATATTAAAATAATTACATACTGCCTTTATTACATTTTCGGCGGTAATAATTTTTTCATTTTCCTTAAGTAAATTTGACGTGGCTTCCATAGCAAGTTCAATATCTATAGGTCTTCCGGTAAAAGAAGAATATGCCGATATTTTAATCATTGCGCCTTCCAGCTCCCTTATATTAGAGTTTATTTTATTAGCTAAAAGACTTAAAACGTCATCAGGAAAATCTATATTGTTTAGCAAGGCTTTTTTTTTAAGTATTGCTATGCGCGTTTCGAAGTCGGGAGGTTGGATATCGGCAATCAATCCCCATTCAAATCTTGACCGAATTCTTTCTTCCAAACTTACTATATCTTTTGGTATTTTATCGCTCGATACGACAATCTGTTTTTGGTTTTCGTATAAAGCATTAAACGTATAAAAAAATTCTTCCTGAGTTCTTTCTTTTCCTGCAATAAATTGTATATCGTCTATAAGTAAAATATCCACATTTCTATAGCGATTTCTAAATTCAACCATTTTATCATCCCTTATCGAGGCAATCATCTCATTTGTAAATTTTTCGGATGAAACAAGACAAATATTTAATTGTTTTTCTTTTATTATTTTATTTGCAATCGCGTTAAGTAGATGCGTTTTGCCGAGTCCTACGTCGCTGTATATAAACATAGGGTTATACGTCTGTCCCGGAAGATTGGCGACAGCGAAACTTGCGGCATGCGCAAATTGGTTTCCCGAACCTATAACAAAATTTTCAAAAGTATATTTATGGTTTATATTGAAATAATTTTTTTTAAACTGTTTTTTATTTTCTAAAATTTTTTCATCATTTTTTTTCTCTATTTTTACAACGGGTTCTTGAATATTAATGCTATCGCCTTCATTATCTGTTATTTCGACGCCGTTTTCTATATTATAAAGTAAATTAAGTTCCTCTTTATTATTTAAATTTCTCCAAATATTTAAAATAATTTCTTTATAAGATTCATTTATAATATCTTTAAAAAATTTATTAGGGACCGAAAATATTAACGTATTATTATTTAAATATATATCGGCCGGATTAAACCATATATTAAAATTGCTTATCCCGATTTCTTTTTTTAATTCCTCGAGCAAAGGTTCGATGTTATTCATAAATGTATTGAATTTATTTAAAAGATAGGATTATTAAAATTAAACAGAGTTATCAACAGTTGTTGATAACTCAAATAACTCAATAATTACAACAAGTTATATTTAAAAATTTATTGTAAATCATGCGTTATTTATCTAAATTTATATTTATAAAAATAAGATAAAATTAGACTAATCAACATTATCAAATTTTAAAATATAATTCAATTAAAATTTGCTAAACCATTTATAATAAAATCAACATGTTAAATAATTAAATAACATATTTACCCTTGTGTTGCCTTAAGTTGCGCAATAAAATGGAAAATAAAAAAGCTTGACATCTTTATTGTTATTTGTTTAAATTAAAATTTAACGTAATTTTAATGTTTATTTTGGGGTAATTTAAATGAAACGCACATTTCAACCTAGCAAATTAAAAAGAAAGAGAACGCACGGTTTTTTAAGAAGAATGAGCACAAAAAACGGAAGGTTGGTTTTATCGAGACGCAGAAGAAAGGGGCGCAAAATTTTAGTTCCGGTTATCAGTTCTAAATAAATTTATTAATTTTGCCTTTGGCAAAAAAATTAATGGCTCTTTCTGACATTAGATTTAAATTAAATGAAGACGTTAAATTAAAAGATAAAAAATTAATAAATTATATTTTTAGACAAGGAAATAAAAAGCCGCAAAAAACCTCGGTGCTTTTTTACGTCGAATCGTCAAGTTTTAAATTTTTAATAGCTTTTAAAAAAAGAATTTTAAATCCGGCAAAAAGAAATAAACTAAAAAGACATATTAAAGAGTATGTAAGGCTTAACCGGCACAGACTTAAAAAAATCGACTGCGCTATTTTAATCGTTAAAGTTCCCTCTTCTAAAAATCAGTTATTGCAAGAACTGGAATTTTTACTTATAAAATGAAGATTTTAAATAAATTTTTTATATACCTGATAGTTTTTTATAAAAAGGTTATATCTCCATCGTTGCCACAAAGCTGCAGATTTTATCCTTCATGCTCCGAATATGCGCTTGAATGTTTCGAATCGTTCGGTTTTTTTAAGGCTTTATTTCTTTCTTTATATAGAATTATAAGATGCAATCCGTTTTCTAAGGGCGGTTACGACCCCGTCCCGAAACGCGTTTATTAATAATTTGATATTATAAATTGGAGTTTTTTTGGAAAAAAGAATAATTGTCGCCTCTATTATCTCGTTAGTCTTAATTTTGGTTTGGAGTTACTTTATGCCTCATACGGCGACGCGTCAGCCCGCCGTTAAAAAGCATAAGTCTGTTCAGCATATTGCGGTGGCCTCAAAAAAAATTATCCCCATAAAAAAATTAAAAAAAAGACAAAAATCAATAAGTATATCGAAGTCCGTTCAAAATATCGGTAAAATTTCATATAAAGAAAAAAAAATTTATGCATCCTTTAATAAATTTACCGGAGCAGTTTCGACTTTAGAGCTTTTGAACTATTCCTACGGCGAAAAAAATTTACGAAATAAAGTTAATCTTGGAAATTCGAATAAAATTCCTGAAATCGTAAATTTTATTCCAAAACATAACGCCTTACCCGTAAAGCTCATAAAAATAGTTAAAAATACCGGTTCGGTAAAATTTGTTTATAATATCGGAAATAAGTTGATGTTAACTAAACAATACCGGTTTTTAAACGGGAAATATCTTTTTCAAAATACCGTTTATTTTAAGAATCTTACCGATAAACCTGCTACTTTTAAAGGTTTTTTTGTACTGTCCGCCGGATTAAAGCCGTCTGACGCTAAAAGCGAGGATTATATTAATTTTGCTCCGGCTGTTTACATCAATAAAAGTCTTATAACTCCGGCTATTGATAAAAAAAATAGCTACAGCGGGAAAATTTCATTTGCCGGTTTTAATTCAAAATACTTTCTTTTGTCCGTTATTTCCCCGGGTTCTAATATTTCGGTCAAAAAAAATGGTAATTTTGTTTCTTTCTTAATTCCTGAGCGAGTATCGGTTTCACCGGATAAAACCGAAGCCGTTTCTTTAAAGATATACGGAGGCCCAAAAAAACTGTCCCTGCTTACCCCTTTAAACCACAATCTAAACACTACTTTAAATTTCGGCTTTTTCGGCTTTTTTTCCATAATCCTGCTACATATACTCGAATTTTTTTTCGGTTTTGTCCACAATTACGGCCTTGCAATTATACTTCTTGTCATAGCCATCAGGATTGTATTTTATCCTCTTACCTATACAGGCTTTAAATCTATGAAGCAGATGCAGAAATTAACTCCCAGAATTAACGAAATGCGTGAAAGATATAAAGACAACAAAGCCGAATTAAATAAAAAAATTATGGAGCTTTATAAAGAAAGCAAAGTGAATCCATTTGGAGGCTGTCTGCCCATGCTTCTTCAAATTCCGGTTTTTTACGGCCTTTATATGACTCTTTTGATGTCGATACAGCTAAGAAATGCCCCTTTTATTTTTTGGATCCATAATCTTTCCATTCAAGACCCGTATTATATTTTGCCGATTCTAATGGGTCTTACCATGCTTCTTTCTCAAAAAATGAACCCTATGGTCGGAGATCCGGCACAGGCTAAAATTATGCTGATTCTCCCGATAGTCTTTACTTTTATTTTTATTCATTTTCCCGCCGGACTCCTTTTATATTGGACGGTAAACAATATTTTAACGATTGCCCAGCAATATATTATTAATAAAAAATTCGCATAATTTCGTTTTATGTCTGCAATGTCTTCTTTATCGCGTGAAATAGATACTATTTGCGCCGTTTCTTCGCCTTCTGGAGAAGGCGCAATAAGCATTATAAGAGCATCGGGCAAAGACTGCCTTAATATTTTAAATAAAATTTTTAGGCCATACGAAAAAAATCTTTCCAAAATAAAATCCCGTTATTTTTATGCAGGACAAATTTTTGATTTTCAAACCGCATCCAATATAGACGAAGCCGCATGCGTTTTTATAAAAGGTCCAAACTCTTATACCGGCGAAGATATGTTTGAAATATATCCACACGGAGGAATATTTAACACCAAATATATTTTGGAAATAATTCTTAAATCGGGGGCCAGACTTGCATTAAACGGGGAGTTTACAAAAAGAGCTTATTTAAACAATAAGATAAATCTTTTGGAAGCGGAAGCCGTCTTAGAAATTATTAAAGCAAACTCCTTAAAAACTTTAGTTATTGCAAATAACGAATTAGGAGGGCTTTTAGAAAAAAAAATTAAAGAAATTAAAGAAAGCTATATTTACATTCTTGCCTCTGTCGAGGCGTTAATAGATTTTCCCGACGAAGTATTCGAAAATATCGACTCGGATTTATTAAATAAAGCAGGCGAAGCGGAACAGGCGCTCACATATTTAATCGATTCGTATAAAAATTACGAGCTAAATAAAGCCGGTTTCAGCGTCGTTATAGCCGGCGCTCCAAATGCGGGGAAATCAAACATATTAAACAGGATAACGGGAAAAGACAGGGCTATAGTGTCGGACGTTCCCGGAACCACAAGGGATTATATAGAGGAAAATCTTTTTTTGTTCAATAAGCCTGTTAAAATTATAGATACCGCCGGTTTGAGAGAAACCATGGAATTATTGGAATCAAAGGGCGTGGAGCGAAGTTACGGCCAAATCAAAAATTCCGATGCAGTTTTATATATATTAGATATAAACGATTTAAACGAAGATAAAATTTTAAAAGAAACATTTGATATGTTTGAAGATAAAAAAGATAATTTAATTCCTATAGTAAATAAAACGGATACTGTTAACAAAAAAGATTTAGACGCTGCCGAAGAGAAGGTTTTGCAATTATTCGAATTTAAAAATAAACCCGTTTTTATCAGCGCTAAAACCGGTTCAGGTTTCGAAACGATGAAAAAAGAATTGTATGACGTTATCTTAAGAGTTGAGGGCGGGGTTAAAAACGACGTAGGAATTACTACGTTGCGTCAAAAAAATTTAATAGTAAAATCCTTAGAACTTTTATCGAGCGCTAAAGATAAGTTTATTGCAGGACGGCCGTTAGAAATAATATCGTTAGATTTAAGGGAAGGCATTAATGCGCTCGACGAGATAGTGGGCGAAGTAACTAGCGAAGATGTTCTCGACGTTCTTTTTAAAGAATTTTGTATAGGAAAATAAGGCAGCTGTTATGGATAAAAAATATGGAGACAATTTTTTCGACGTTGTAGTCGTCGGCAGCGGACATGCCGGAATAGAAGCTTGCCTTGCTTCGTCGCGCATGGGTTTAAAGACGGCGGCTGTTACGGTTAATTTAGACAATATCGGACAGATGTCTTGCAACCCTGCGATAGGAGGGCTGGCTAAAGGCCATCTCGTTAGGGAAATAGACGCGCTCGGCGGCGAGATGGGAAGGGCTATAGATAAAACGGGCATTCAGTTTAGGACGCTTAATACTAAAAAAGGGCCTGCCGTCAGGTCGTCCCGGGCGCAAGCGGATATGTTCCGCTATAAAACCTACATGAAAAACGTCCTTGAGAATGCTCAAAACTTAACGCTGATACAATCCATGGCCGATGCGCTTATCGTCGAAAACGGAAAAGCATGCGGAGTAATTTTATGGACGGGCGAAAAACTATATTCTAACGTTGTTATCTTAACTACCGGAACATTTTTAAGAGGACTTATACATATAGGTCTTTTTAATTATAATGCAGGAAGGGCGGGAGATTTTGCCTCAAATAATCTTTCCTTAAGCCTGCTTGAAAACGGTCTTGAGCTTGGCAGGTTGAAGACCGGAACTACGCCTAGATTAGACGGCAGAACTATAGATTTTTCGGAACTAGAGGAACAAAAAGGGGAAGACGATTTTATTCCTTTTTCGATAAGCAACGAAAAAATATATAATAGCATAAGCTGTTATATAACATATACGAATAAAAACACGCACGGCGTAATTTTAAAAGATTTGGATAAATCCCCTTTATATTGCGGGGTTATAAAGGGTACTGGACCAAGATATTGCCCTTCTATAGAAGATAAGGTAGTCAGGTTCAAAGATAAAGAAAGACACCAGATATTTTTGGAAAGGGAAAGCTTAGGCTCCATAGAATATTATCCTAACGGACTTTCGACCAGCCTGCCTTTAAATACGCAGCTTAATTTTTTAAGAACCATTAAAGGACTGGAAAACGTAAAGATTATGAGACCGGGATACGCTATAGAATATGATTATGTCTTGCCGGTTCAGCTTAACCGCTCGCTTGAAGCTAAAAAAATAGATAATCTTTTTTTAGCCGGACAGATAAACGGAACGTCCGGTTATGAAGAGGCGGCGGCCCAGGGCATTATGGCTGGAATTAACGCCGTTATGAAAATTAAGGATAAAAAGCCTTTAATACTTGGAAGAGACGAAGCGTATATAGGGGTTTTAATAGACGATTTAATTACGCTCGGAACGGCCGAGCCTTATAGAATGTTTACGTCTCGCGCCGAATACAGGCTTTTACTGCGCGAAGACAATGCGGATTTTAGGCTTTGCGAATATGGAAAAAATATCGGATTGCTTGACGAGGAAAGATATTCGACATATAAAGAGAGGCTTTTCCGATTTAACGAGTTAATTGCTTTTTTGAAAAATTACGAAAACGGAAAATATTACCTTTTGTTAAAGCGTCCCGATTTTTCCACAGAAAATCTTATCGAAGAAGTTGGAAATAAAATAGATAAATTCACAAGGGATACAATTAACAGAGCCGGACTTTTTATTAAATACGAGGGTTATATTAGCAGGCAAAAGGATGAAATAGAGCGGTTAAAAAAATTTGAAGACGTTGCGATAGACGACTGCGCCGATTTTAACTCAATACCGGGTTTATCGATTGAAGCCGTAGAGAAACTCAATAAAAATAAACCCCGCACTATCGCCGAAGCAAGCAAGATATCAGGTATAACCCCCGCCGCAATCGGCATTTTATTAATGAGGCGCCGAAAATAGAACGTAAACTATTAATAAAAATATTGCGCCAGGTTCCTTGAAATGTGCTATAATAATTCCATATAACATATAAAGGTTGATTATCCTCCGGCCTATATTTCGCGGCAAAATAATCAATTTATTGAATAATTATTTAAAAAAAGGTTTTGAAGCCTTTTTTCGATTAATTAAAAATGGAAATATGCTATTCCGTATGTCCGCACGACTGTCCAGACACCTGTTCGTTGACGGCTGAAAAGGGAGAGGACGGCAAGATAACAAAAGTCTCCGGGAACCGGGACCATCCGGTTACCAAAGGCGTTATATGCGAAAAGGTTCGCGCTTACCCCGAAAGAATCTATAGTCCGTCGCGGCTGCTATACCCTATGAAAAGAGTAGGGGAAAAAGGTGCAGGCGAGTTTGAAAGAATAACCTGGGAAGATGCTATTGAAATTATAACGGCACGCTGGAAAGAACTTATCTCGAAATTCGGTTCCGAAAGCATATTGCCTTATTCCTACGGAGGAACGGAAGGCATTATCAATAAATCCGTTATGGACAGGCGTTTTTTCCATAAGCTCGGCGCCACCTTGCTTGACCGCACAATCTGCTCAGCCGCCGGTTCGCTTGGCTACCAGCTTGCCTACGGAAGCTCGATAGGCATAAATCCATTAGACTCCGTTAATTCAAAACTTGTTGCATTCTGGGGAATTAATGCTTTAGATACCAATATGCATCAGGCTATTCTTGCCGACAACGCCCGAAAGAACGGGGCTAAAATAATAGCGATAGACGTCCATAAAAACAAAACCGCAAATTGGGCAGACGATTTTTATATGATAATGCCGGGTTCCGACGGTGCGCTCGCCTTGTGCCTTGCCAACATAATAATTCAAAACGGCCTGGCGGACGAAGAGTTTTTAACTAAAAGTGCACTCGGTTTTAAAGAGTTTAAAACGAAAGCCTTGGAATATCCGCCAGAACGCGCTGCAGGTTTAACCGGTCTTACGGAAAACAGGCTTAAAGAGCTGGCTTATTCCTTTGCGGAAACGAAACATAGTTTTATCCGCATAGGAAACGGGCTTCAGCATCATAATAACGGCGGAGTAAACACATGGCTCATATCGCTTCTTCCCGCCATTACCGGTGCGTGGAAATATAAAGGCGGAGGCGCTTTGAGATCTAGTTCCGGATATTTTCCGCTTAACGACGATGCTTTAAAAAGACCGGATTTGCTTAAAAAAACTGTAAGGACGGTAAATATGGTTCAACTCGGTAAGATCTTATGCCAACTTAATCCGCCCGTTCGTTCCCTTTACGTTTACAACAGCAATCCAGCGGTGGTTGCGCCCAACCAAAACTTGGTAATGAAAGGGCTTGCCAGGGAAGACCTTTTTACCGTCGTTCACGAGCAGATGATGACGGAAACGGCAAGATGGGCAGACATTATACTTCCCGCAACAACGAGTTTCGAACATAAAGACCTTTACGCAAGCTATTGGCATCTTTCCCTCCAATGGGCAGACGCCGTAATTTCCCCGATTGGCGAAGCCAAGTCAAACGCGGATGTTTTTAAAATGCTGGCAAAAGCTTTTGAATTTAAAGAGCCGTGCTTCAACGACGGCGAAGAGGAAATAGCGATTCAGGCGCTCGATCTTCCATACTGGCGCAATCAGGGAATCACTTTCGAAAGACTGAAAAAAGAAAGGTTTATAATGTTGAAGGATTACGGTTTGCCTTATGCGAACGGCAGCCGGTTTACAGCTTCAGGCAGAATAGAGTTTAAAAGCGAAAAATTTTCGAAATGCGGGCTTGACGAAATACCGGATTATTCGCCTCCAGCCCCATCTCTTCCCCTTACGCTTGTTGCGCCCCCCAATCACTTTTTTTTAAATTCCACGTTTGCCAACGTTGCATCGCTTAAAAAAAAGGCCATAGAACCGCTTTTGGAAATTAACCCAATAGACGCGCAAAGCAGGGGCATAAAAGACGGCGATGCGGTTAAAATCGAAAATAAGCTGGGCGCGGTAGTCTTAAAGGCAAAAGTTGTAAATTCAGTTTTACCGGGCGTGGTAGTATCGCAGGGCTTGTGGTGGAGGGAAGACTATAAAAACGGATTCGGGATAAATTCTTTGACGCAGGACGACTTGTCCGACATAGGGGGCGGTGCTACTTTTTTTTCGACTTCCGTTGAAATTGCAAGGGCATAAATATTTAAATTAAAACGGTTATTAAAATAAATTTATGGATTTTAACGTTATGTCAACAATTATTTGATTGGTTTAGCCTAAATTAACGGCTTCCGTATTTTCTAAAGATAAGATATAGTTTTTCAACGAACCGAAACAATCCCTCAGCGTTTCCTTGCTCTGATTTGATTTTGACATCATTATGCAACCCTCGAAAGATGCTATAATAAAGCTGCTTATAGAAGATATGCCGGAATTCGCGCGTAGTATTCCGGCATCTTTGGCCTTTTGAAGACCTGTTTCTAAAAAGGAGCGCCAGATAGCTATCACGCCGGCGGTATGTTCGGCGAGTATGGCGTCTTTGGCTGATATTTCGAGGATTAAATTTCCGAGAGGACATCCAGTTTTGGACAATCTCTCGGCATTGCTGTTGTAAATGCCGTCTATAACAAGACACAGGGCTTTAAGGGGGTCGTCGGACTTGTAAAAGTTTCCCCAGACGGATTGGTAATGAGGTTTTATAACCTCATCTATAACGGCGACGGCAATATCTTTTTTCGATTTAAAATAGTAGTAAATACAGCCTTTGGTCGCACCTATTTTAGAAAGTATATCCTGCATCCCGGTATCTTCGTACCCTTTTTCCAGCATAAGTTCGAAGGCTGCATTTACTATTTCTTTCCTTCTCGCATCCTTTTTGCCTTTATCTTTTTTTTCCCTCATTATTGTTAAGTTACATTTTTTAAAAAAGAAATGCAAGTTTTAAAATGTCATAGGCTGGTAGCCTTCCGCCATTAATTCGGCAATTCTCTGGCCAGCATGAACAAGTTCCGCTTTTTTTTCCTGAAGAACTTTTGATACGCCAAAACCTTCGGCAACGAAAACGCACGCTTGCGGAATTATATTGTTTTTCAGTACCTCGCCGTAAGCTTCGAGGATTTCCTTATCGCCGGTTTTTGCTATAAAATCTTCGCTTGGACCGAAAAGCATGAGTTTAACATCCTCGAAAGCCCCGCTGCTCTTCGTTCTCCATGCAACGTTAAGACCGAGTTTTACCTTAATCGGGCTGTCCGCGCCGGATAAAATAATAATTAATGCTTTTGCTTTTGCCATAATTGCCTCCTTGTTCGTTTTTAAGGTTTTTGATTAATCTTATATAAAAAATACCAACTGGTTTGTATTTTAATATTTTTAAAAAAATTTGTCAAATGAATTATTTAGATATGATATAATTTATCTTATTTTTGTTATACGGCATGTTTGATTATATATGAATTTATACGCCATAATAATACATCGGAAATTTTACGGAATTTAATTTTGGATAGCAATAAAAAGAAAAAACTCGCCTTTTACGTCGATTACGAACGTTTTAACTCTAAAGAAGCGCCGCCCATACTATTTTTTATTTCATTTTTAAGAAATGCCGGTTATGAAGTCGATTTTTTTATCAGGGAAAAAGACCTTTTAGATGCGCTTAACCGCCGCAATAATATCATCCGTAAACGTGCGGAAACGAAACGGGAGCTTGCCGCTTCTTCCGAAGCTATTTATGCGCAAGCTTATTACGATGCATGCCTTCTTTCGCTAATGAGCGCAGACAGTTTAAGAAAAATACTTCAAACCGCAATCAAAGTAAAAGAAATAAGTCCCTATACGGCAAATATACTCGGAGGAACGGGTGTTTATGGCTACTTTGGCGATTTAATAATAGCCGAGGGCATCGATGTAACTATAGAAGGCGATGCGGAAAAAACGCTTCCTGCCGTTTTGGACAACATTGTAACTTTTAACCGATATTGCGCCGAAAATTATAATAAGAATTATAAGGATAGCGGGCTTAACGCCGAAAAATTAAACGATAAAATTTTTAAACGATATCCGAAAAAACTTAAATCGGGGATAACAAAACAGGAAGCGTATTTTTGCGGACAGGAACACATGGAATTGCTATTCAAATCAAAAGGATGGCATCTTTCTCCTATAATAACCGTACCCGATATGATTTATTTTCAAAGAAAAATTTCGGGTTATACCGTAAACTGCCCCATTTCTAACGTTGCCATTAAATTAAATAACGGTGTTATAAGACTTTTTGAAAAAGTCGATGCAAAACATAATAATTTTAATAAATTTTACGGGCCGTATAAAGAAATAATTTTGTCGGAAAAAGAATTCGAAAACTTTATTCTTCCATTTCCTACCGAAGAAGAAATAAACGCCGGATACACGGGTTACCCGTGGGATATATATGAGCAATACGGTTTTGAATCGATAGGAGTTTACGCTCAGAGAGGGTGCAATTGGGGGAAATGTTCATACTGCTCTATTGTTAACTATAAATATAGAAAATTGGATATCGGCTTTCTTATAAAAATATTAACAGAGGCGAAAAAACGCCGCGTTTCCGGGTTTAGTTTCGACGACGACCTGTTCGTGCAAAACAAACTATGGACTAACGATTTTCTCGACAAAATCATTGCAGGAAAATTCAATAATATATTCGATTTTACCGCCATGGTTAAGGTTGAACATATCGACGATATTAATCTTTTAAATAAATTAAAACAGGCTAATTTTACCAAAATTCAAATAGGGGTGGAAAGTTTTTTGCCTAAAAAAATTTCGTATTTTTCTAAAACAAAAGAAGAAAAAGAGCTTATATACGTAAATAAGGCTAAAAACATAATAAATTATTGCGCCTCAATCGGAATTATTCCTTCCTCGTTTATTATTTTAACATCTCCCAACAAAGATTTTAATTTATCGGATATAGTCCAAGAAGTAGGCGAAATAATCGACATAATAATCGAGGTTTATAACAGGTATAAATCGCTCCCGATTTTCATGTTTAACGACTTTATTAATGCCTATCCAGGCGCACCTTTATTAGCCGGACAGTCGTACTCCAAGTTTATGGTGCCGCTTTGCGGGGAGGCGGCGGAAACGAATGAAGACGGCGGCGATTATACCGCTACGATGAATTTAAGAAGCGTATGCGTTCCTTACCTGTATAAGTTCGAGAATATGAAGATTGCGCACTTTATCGGCATACTTTTAAAAAATTCCGCAAATGGGAGCAGAGAATTCGATGCAGGTTCGGAAGGCAATAAAAATAATGCGAAAAATATCGATACGAAAAAGTCCAATATCGCAAAAACGGAGGAAGAAAGAATGTTTATACATATAAAAAATATACTTAATTCGCTGAATTATGCGTTCGACCTTTACGGAACGCCTGCATTTTTGCTGTATGATATAGTTGACCGGCTTGATTTGATTTATAATGAAAGCCCCGGCGTTTTGCAGAAAATTCTTGCAAATTGCTTTAACGTAAGCGATATTAATAAATTTAAAAATTATATTGCTTCCAATAAAATAGACGCAAATGCGGCGCTGGATATTTTTAGAGGCATAATAAGCGGTTACGACGAAATATGCAAATTTCAACAGGAGGAAAAAGACAAAGGAAAAGCTATGGCCGATATTTTATTAAAAAGAATTGAAGGGTTTTATAAAAATTATAACTTTTAATCTTTTTAATCTTTTAAATCGGTTTTAATGCCGTTTCTTCTTATTCGTTCAATTGCTTCCATAAATTTCCTGGCCAAATTCACCGCACTACCCCCTGTATTTCTTGATATTTTCATTTAACTGAGAGTCAATAGTGTAGTTTGTGGTTTTAGACATAACGGACCATCTTGTAAATCCCAGCTAATTTCTAATTCTTTGCCCTCATGTACCTCATGTAATACTCCTTCTGCGTAAACATAGGTTGCAGGCGTTCAACCCATTCCAACGGTTCTTATAAATATAATATCGGTTTTCATGCTTTCCCCTGTTTATTTTATCGCAAAATTAAATTAATAAATAACGTTATACCGTGAAGCTATCAATTATAAACCCACGGCCTCCGCCACGGCCTGCGAATTTTCACAGATAAAAAACATGTTTTCCATACTTTTAAGCGACCTGTCATAGCTTTCCTTGCTCATAGACGAGACGCAATCGGAAACAATAACTGGATAAAAACCCCTGTTTGCAGCATCCCTTGCGGAAGATTCTATACCGATGTCGGTAGCTATTCCAGTAAATATTAACGTCGTTACCCCCTTGTTTCTTAATAAGTTCTCGAAATATGTTCCGATAAACAGGCTTGCGGTATATTTTTCTATAACTATATCGCCTTCGGATGGTTTTACATCCTCCAATATTTCCATTGCTCCGGAAGAAAAAATAGACTTGAACATATCCTCCGGATTACTTACATTAAACATCTTCATCCGCCAGTAATAAGACCATGAAGATGCAAAGCCTTTAGGGAGGCCGACGGCAATTTTACTGTATATGAAGGGAATTTTACCCCTTAATTTACCGGTGAAATTTTTAAGGTTTTTAATGAACTCGTCTTTATTGAAAATACGCTCGGCCGTCGCATTCTGAACATCCCATACTACAAGGCAGCTGCGGGACGGGTCTATTATTTCCCGCAGGGTTTCATATACCGGTATCCCGTCGATATTTTTCATAATCTTACCTCCGTTTCAGATTTTCAAAATATTTTTCTATTATTTTTTTAATCCCTTTTAGCTTATTTAAAGCAGCGCTTTTTAATGCCCGCAAAATATATGTCGATTATGAATTAATTAAATTAACCGATTAATCGTAAAATTTAACGATTTCGTCAAAATCGTTCCTGAATGTTTTTATGCCGTTGATTTTACTGTCTGTTTTATAGTAACCGATAGAAATCCCCAGAATGAATTTTTTATTTTTTGGAAGGCCGAACGCCTGCCTTAAAACATCGGGATATACGGTAAGATATGCCTGAGGACAGGCTCCGAGACCATTGTTGTTGTGGGCAGCCAATAAAATATTTTGAATCAACATGCCGCAATCCAGGACAGACCACAAACCCAAGCTTTCTTCCATATATATAAATATCGCGGTTTGGGAATTAAAAAAGTTATAGTTCGATAATGTAAATTCCTTTCTTTTTTCTGCATCTTCCCTTCCTATGCCGATGTATTCGAACCTGTGCTTTCCGGTTTCAAACATGTTGGCTTCCTGTTTTTCCGGCCATACATTTGGAAACGGATAATCGGGATTTATAGCAGTACCGTTCTTTGCAAGCCCATACAGGCTGTTTTTTATAAATTCGCTTGTCTTGCCGGTGGAAACGGCTATTTCCCATGGCTGCGAGTTTGCCCATGAAGGCGCCCTTAAAGATGCCGAAAGTATTTTTTCGATTATTTCCTTTGGGACGGGCTTGTCTAAAAAATCCCTTTTTGAAGTTCTGGTTGTTAATGCTTCAAATAATTCCATTTTAAAACCCCCTTTTAAAATTATACTATTAAAAATTATATTGTATAAATATTTTTCCGCTTTGGTTAACTTAATAAAATAAAGAAAGTTCCCGAAATTCCACAAGCCATTTTTATAAAATAAGACCGATTAATCGGTCTTTATATTTTTATTATTCATTATATATTCGGGCTTTCCATGTGTCAAGCATTTTCTATTTTATTGTTTTATTTTATTATTAAGCCTGTGTATGATATAATGATTTTTAGGAGATTAATTAATGGTAAAAATTTTAAAAAAGAAAACGAAAAGAGGCGACATACTCGAAAAAGCCGCCTCTCTGATTCTCGAGAAGGGATACGAAGACTTCCGCCTGCAGGACCTCGAAGAAAAAACAGGCTGCGCAAGGGGTTGTATATATTACCATTTCGATTCTAAAAAAGAAATCGCGGAAACGGTTATAGACGAGATTATAAAGATAAAGTTCGCAGATTCGTGGAAAGATGTATATAAAGGGGATAATCCGGTCGAAAGCATTTGCGAAATGCTTGACGGTTTATTGTTAAAAGGGGGGAGCGCCCTTGCAAAAAATGGATGTCCCTTAGGAAATATCGCAATGGAGTTGTCGCATAAAGATAAATTTTTTGCAAAAAAGATACAAAGCATAGTAGCCCTGCAAATATCTTACATCGAAAAGGCTATAAACGTCGCAAAGGATAAAGGCATCGTCAGAAAAGACATAGATTCCGACGCAACTGCTAAATTTATCGTTTCTTCCATCGAGGGTTGCATCATGACAGCCAAGACATTTCAGGATAAAGGAGTCCTCGAAAACTGCTTTAAATTAATCAAGGATTATCTGAGGGGCCTTTATGCGTAAAATTCATTCAAAAGCACATGGTTATATTGCATATATCAATATTTTATTGCCTTTCATGAGGTTCACGTCTTTATTATAATATTTCCTATTGTGCGGGATTAAAACCTCTTTCCATAAAATATTGATTCTTTATTAATCTACTAAAATCTCTTTAATTAAGGCTTTAACGGCTAATGCGGTATAGTTATAATTCTGCAATTTTTAAGTATTTTATTGCATTATCGTTATATTATATATTATGCAATACGCTTTAAAAATAATAATTACTTTTAAAGCGTCATCGGCTGATAGCCTTCCGCCATCAATTCGGCAATTCTCGGTCCTGAGCGGACAAGTTCGACTTTTTTCCTGAAGCATGGGTGTAATGTAAAAGCTTTGGCTATTCGAACGCATGTGTGCGTCATTACATTGTTTTTCAGGACATCGTCGTAGGCATCGAGAATCTCTTTGTCCCATGTTTTGCAATAAAATCTTCTGCCGGTTCTAAAAACATAACCTTAGCATATTCGACGCGTTTTTTGTTCTCCATGCTAAATTAAGCCATATTTGTAATTTAGCTGGATTGTTTTTGCCTGAGATAATAATTGTTAGCGCCTTTGCTTTTGCCATAAAGGCCTATATAAAATTAATTAACGTACCGTAAAAAGATAGGTTGCCTGTTTTTATGCTTTTTTAATATAAAATCTAATTTTCTTGCCCTCTTCTTTTGTTTCGACAAGTTCGTTGCCTGTCATTCTGCACCACGCAGGTATATCTTGCGAAGAAGCGGGACTAGTAGAAATAATTTCGAATATTTCGCCCCGGTTAAGTTCCCCAAGCTCTTTTTTAATTTTGGGATATAGGGCGGCGCAGGTAAGACAGCCTGTGTCGACAGCTTTCTTGACATCTAAAGACACTATTGCCTCCCAATGATTTATCGTTTATAAATATTGCACCGGTAAAAATTCAAAAAATATCATAATCCCAGTTAAACAAAATTAAAAAACTTATTTATTGTCATAGTGTGTAGGACATGTCGAAATTCCAAGCAGGGCATAAAAAGGACAAAGCCCCGCAATTCCGGTAATTAAAGCCGCAATGCCCGCTATTAACAGTATCACCCCCAACGCCTCGCTTGAACCGAGCAAGATATACCCGATTATTAAAAGAATTATTCCCAGAATAACACGTATAACCCTATCATTTTTTCCTTGATTTACTTTCATAATAATCACCCCTCTTCCAAGTTTAAGGTTTATTTAAGATTCTTGCCCTGATGATGCTGCGATATAAAAATACCGACTGGTTTGTATCGTATCACTGCCAAAAATTTTTGTCAAGCTAATTTTTATATTTGTAATTTAAATTATAATAAAGTGCGCCTCTATAATACACTAATTAATTTTATAACCGAAGTCCTTTAATCCATTCGTCGGTTTTAATTATCCGGCCGAACCGCGTTTGCGTTACTAGTATGGCCAGGTGCAGTTCTTCTGCCGTCACTGAACCCGCGTCGTTGGTTATGGAAAGCGTTCCCGTGGCATCTGACAAAAACTCTACCTCGTAACCCATATGAAAAGCGCGTCTTGCGGTTGTATCGCAGCAGTTTTGCGTCATATACCCCGTTATAGCGACGGTATAGATTCCATTTGTTTTCAGCCAGTTTTCCAGATTCGTTCCGGTAAAGGCGTCGGGAAGGTTTTTCTCTATCAATATATCCCTGTTCCTGCTTTCAATTTCTGGATGGAGCTCCCATTCCGGCGTTCCCTTCCTGAAAACTGGGGATCCCGGAGCGAGAGAGGTATTCTGTATGACGGCCATTGGCAACTTGTACTTTATTGCGGCATCCATGGCCCTCAAGATATTATTAAAACTCCAGGCAGGATGAGTAACGGGAAGCCTGCCGGTAAAATATTCGTTCTGAACGTCTATAACTAGTAAAGCCCTTTTCATAATTTCTCCATGTTAATTTTTAAATACCTTTCCTTATAAATATCCATTATAAAAAAATCTACCTGTTTTCCATGCATCTCTTTTATGCATTCGCCTTTTTCGCCAAAACCTAATTTTTTATATAAACGGAAAGCTTTTTGATTGTTTTTTCTTACTATAAGGTGAATTCTTGAGACATCCATATTGCCAAAGCCGTCTTCCATTACCTTAAGCGTTATTGTTTTACCGAGTCCCATGCCGGTTTTTCCAGGTTTTAAAGCGATCCTGAATTCCGCTTCTTCTTGAGAGGTTTTGTTAAGTATGGCAAACCCCACAAGCTCGCCTGAATATTCAGCCGCGTAACACTTTGTACAGGGTTTCAGGTAATATTCAAAAAGCCATCCGTTTTGCCTTAAGGCGTAATCCAGCTCCTCGAAGCATTGCGGATAATGCTGCCATTCAATTACCGCCGATATATCGGCTTGTACGATATCCCTCAGCGCAATTTCCGGCAGCGAATTATTTAGCATATGCCTCTACCTCAAGGAGAATCATTTTTACGCGTATGTTTTCGGACTTGCCCGCGTTACTGGTTATTTTATAATTTTTAACAACGTCTGAAAGAAAATCTCCCCGCAATGCCTCCGGCAGCCTGTCGATATACGGGAACCATGCAGCCCTGAGCCATTCTTTAAAGCCGTCTTCATCGGAATAGAACATGTATTTAGGAATTAATTTCAACCTTACGGGGACAAAACCGTTCTCTGGCAGCCATTTTCTGTACGCTTCTTACCGTATTCCTGTCGATTTTTAAGTCCCTTGCTATCTTTCTAATCGGAACACCTATTTTTAACATAGATACAATCGAATTAAACATATCCGCTCCTATCATTTTAGGTTCATCCCCCCTGTAATAATTAATTATTTAAGGGATGAATATACCATTTAGGCGGGTGAAAATAAACGCAATTTAATGGGTGAATTTATATTAGCATTAACATTTCTCTCGCAATCTCAGGCATTCCGATTGTAGTCCATATTACCCCCGCTTAATAAAGTTTAAATCCCCAATAACTTTTTATAAAAATAAATATTATAAAATATTATTATTGATTCCATTTTAAAAATATTTATATAATGAATCAAATGAATAATAATTATAATTTAAATGATTAATAGCTCATGACATTAACGCAGTTAAACATTTTAAAAACTCTGATTGAAACCGGAAGTTTTACGAAGACGGCGGAGACCCTCTTTATAACGCAGTCCGCGGTCAGTCATTCCATTGCCTCTCTCGAAGACGAACTTGAAATCCAGCTTATCAAAAACAACAAAAAAGGTATTGCGCTGACCGAAGCCGGAGAAAAGATTTATGCGCTCGCAAAGGACGTTATGAGCAGAGTATATCGCTCCAGGGAAGAGATTTCAGCCCTAAAAAACATGCAGGCCGGAAAATTAAGCGTGGGCTGTTTCCAGAGCGTATCCGCAAAAATACTGCCCGGGGTCCTTAAGCGTTTTAAGCAGAAATATCCGGGAATAGAAATTTCCTGGTTCGAGGGAACGGACCTGGAGGTAGCGGACTGGTTGTCAAAAGGCGCTGTGGACATAGGCTTCGTGGTTTTGCCGGCCGAAGGGCTTGAAATCATACCTTTGCTGGAAGACAAATTTTTGGCGGTTTTCCCGGAAAAGCATAAATTTTGCGGCAGGAAGAATATAGGCGTAAAACAGCTATCGGGAGAGCAGTTTATAACTTTTAAAGGATCTTCGTGCGGAATGCTGGTATCTTTCAACCTTGCAAGAGATTTGCCGGAAACTAAAATGATAGAGGCTAGAAACATAAACACGGTGGCGGAAATGGTTAAAAACGGGATGGGTGTTGCCATTATTCCTGAACTGGCCATCCCCTCGAACATCCGCGGAATATGCTCAGTTCCCTTATTTCCAATCATAAAAAGGGAAATAGCTTTAGCCTTCCGTTCCGGAGAAAATATTTCCTTGTCTGCCAAAGCTTTTATTGAACTCACCAAAAAACATACGGCCGGTAGCAATGCAGACATTACCGCCATTGCCCAAGGTTAAAATGATCGGCCTATTAACAGATTTTATTTATTATATCCTATGCGATTTGTAATGTTATATTATAATTACAAATAGATATTTTCGCTGCATATACAAATTTATATCTATTTTAGTAAAAAATAACGGCCGGACTTTTTAATCGGCGAAAACAGGAATTTTAATTCGGTGTTTTTGGTATTATACATTCGGTGACGAAACGAAAAAATAAGGGAACTTCAAAAATACGCGCAAGGAGGTAAATACACAATGAGCAGAAATCTAAAGCAGGAAAAAGACCATTTGTCTAACTCCATTAAATCCCAGGGATTTAATATGCATGCCGTAAGGCACTCCGAAGCCCAGGAAAGATATGTGGAACTGATTGCGGAAGGAAAATCGGACAGAAAAGCCCGGCAGGTAGTTTCCAACGAGCTTGGACACGGGAGGATTTATGTGACGAAAGTTTATCTGGGAAAATGACACAGAATCTTGAACGCTACCTAATAATTCCCATTGTAAACGATTATAGTTTTAATCACGCATACATAAGGCGGGTCCCCTTTGGTTCGGGGATGGGGTCGTTAAATTCTTTAGCGGTATTTATCCATAATTCTATAGCTTCATTAACATTATCAAGAGCCTCGTTATAGGTTTTGCCATGAGCCATGCAGCCCGGCAATTCTGGAACATCGGCAATGTAAATATTGTCCCTGTTATCCCAGTATATTATAATTTCGTATTTATACATCAAAACTACCCCCCAAATTATATTTTAAGATTATATCCCTGACTTGACGGACTTGATATGTTTTTGCTTTACTTCCGTCACGCTGCAAATTAATTTTTTCAATGATACCTTGTTTCCTAAAAACATGGTGACTACCTTTTACGTGCTCCTCGAAACCCAATTTTTTACAAGGTTGCAAAGCTCGTCAAAAGATGCATTGGAATCCGAATCGCCTTTAAGAATTTGAATTAATAACTTTTCGTATTTAGACATGTAATTAATTTGCTTTTAATTATTATATCATATAACAAATATTTATAATTACAAGCAAAATTCTGGCTTCATTTTTATTTCTTCCACACGTCGTTCACCGCTTTTCTTAGCGTGTCCGGCACTAAATGGCTGTACCGTTTCGTCATATTGGGCGTCTGGTGGCCGAGGAGTTCGCCGGTAATGTATAACGACGTGCCGTTCATAACCATTTTAGATGCAAAAACGTGCCTTAGGTCATGTATCCTTAAATCCTTTAACCCGGCGTTCCGGCAGGCGGTCTTGAAGGAATGCTTAAAATCGACTATTTTCTTGCCCCCGTTATTAAACACGTGCGAACTGTCAATGCCGGAATAAAACTACAATTTTAACATCGGTGGTAACATATATATCAAAAATATAGGAAAAAATTTGCATAAACGACCATTTTGGTTCATTTTTGTGCATAAATTTTCATCATGGAAAAACCCGGGAATAGGCTTAAATACTGCGCTTTTAAACTGGCTGGGGGAGAAGGATTCGAACCTC
>DAHVNW010000120.1 GCA_027319095.1 bacterium
TAAGTATATCGGGATGGTTTATTGGTAAAATTATAATTTCGATTTATTTCAAATAAATATCATATGATATTTATTTAATTTTGTAAATATTTCAATGTAAAATAAAAATTTAATTTTAAACATTAAATTATCTACAACTAAAGAAGAAAATATATAAAAGAAGAAATAAAATTTTAAAAGGTTTGATCAATCATATACAACTAGAAAGAAGAAACTAAAAAATATATCAATGTAAAATAAAAATTAATTTTAAAAGGTTTGATCAGTCTTATAAATGTTTAAATCAATTTTAAACATTAAATTATCTACAACTAAAGAAGAAAGTACGAAAGAAGAAGTGAAGAAGAAAATATAAAAGAAGAAATAAGAATATATCAATGTAAAAATAAAAATTCAATTTTAAAAGTTTTGATCAGTTTTATAAATGTTTAAATCAATTTTAAACATTTAAATCATCTACAACTAAAGAAGAAATATATCAATGTAAAATAAAAATTTAATTTTAAACATTAAATTATCTACAACTAAAGAAGAAAATATAAAAGAAGAAATAAGAAATATATCAATGTAAAATAAAAATTTAATTTTAAACATTAAATTATCTACAACTAAAGAAGAAAGTATGAAAGAAGAAAATATAAAAGAAGAAATAAGAAATATATCAATGTAAAAATAAAAATTCAATTTTAAAAGGTTTGATCA
>DAHVNW010000121.1 GCA_027319095.1 bacterium
TCAAGCCAATTTTTTATGCAAAAACAGATATTTGCGTCTTTAAACGGAATAGGAAGCGGATTTGGAATTGCTCCACATCTATTAAATTTGAAAATAGGTCAGGTAACAACCGCAAGTCCTTATTTTTACAGACAGATGCCGTTTTATAATGTGGCAGGGCCGGTTGGCAATGGTCAAGGATTGAATGTCGGTTATGACGGTGAAACTGGTAACCTAATTCATGCCAGAAATGAAGGGTTAGCTTTATACGGTACCCCGGGTTATCATTTGTGGTATAAAGTAACAATGACGAATGACTCAGGAACTCCTTCATTGAATAATAGCTTAACTAAATATAGCGTATCTAATGGTGAAGCTACTGGAAGCGGGACATCCAACGCAATGGAATATTCTTATCAATTAAAAGAATATTATCCTGTTCCTGTCGGTCAGTTAGAATTTGGCTACTACGGAGCAACAGTCGCAGAACCGCTTCAAGTTCATGGCGCTTCATGGACGGATAGAATTATGGTTAACGGCGTTGACGTTGATTTAGCTAACGACATTTACGAACTTGGTTTGACATGGATGGAACAGAATGATTCTAATCCTTATGCTCCAAGCAACTATTCCGGCGGACCTAATGCTTTTAACGGTACAACAGGCATAGACAATACATCGAACGGTTATTCTGACTTTGAAGTTTACGGAAGAT
>DAHVNW010000122.1 GCA_027319095.1 bacterium
TTTCATCTGCAATGCGCAAATTGCAAGGAATTCGTCGCCCTGTAAAGTTTTTCCGTTTTCGTCGCAAAAAATTACCCTGTCGCCGTCGCCGTCGAAAGCCAGACCTACGTCCGCGCCGTGTTTTTTTACCGAACCGCTTAATTTTTCGGGATGCATGGAACCGCATCCGTCGTTAATATTAACCCCGTCGGGACTTACGCCTTCGAGTATAACCTCGGCTCCAAGCTCCGAGAAGACCTCGGGAGCAGCTTTATAATCAGCTCCGTTGGCACAATCTATAACTATTTTCAATCCGTTTAAAGTCAAATTTTTAGGAAAGGAAAGTTTTGCGAAAATAACGTATCTTCCCGCGGCGTCGTCTATTCTGTGCGCTTTCCCTATATGAATTCCGGTCGGCCCTTTATCGTCGAAATCAAAATTAAAAAATAAATTTTCGATTTTTTTTTCTACTCCATCGTCGAATTTAAATCCGTTGCCGTCAAAAAATTTAATTCCGTTATCGTAAAAAGGATTATGCGAAGCCGAAATAACGACGCCTGCATCCGCCCTCATACTCGACGTTATAAAAGCTACTCCGGGCGTGGCAAGCGGCCCTACCAGATAAACGTCGGCGCCCATAGAGCATATGCCGGAAGAAAGAGCCGTTTCCAACATATATCCCGAAATTCTGGTATCTTTTCCTATGACTATTTTC
>DAHVNW010000123.1 GCA_027319095.1 bacterium
TATATAAAAAAATAACTGAAAACTCTAAATTTGCCGTGTTATTATTCGTGGCGGTATCTTATTACCTTTGCTTTCTCCATAGTAATCATTCCGCTTTTCATTATTTCGTCCAGAAAAGGCAGAAAAGAGTTAAGTTTTTCTTCGGTATCAACTATTTCTATGATGACGGGCATATCTTCAGATAATGCCAGCAGTTTAGCCGTATGTATCCGGCTGTGGGCGCCGAAACCCATTATGCCTCTTATAACGGTCGCCCCTGCAAGATTAAGTTCGCGGGCTTTTAAGACAATCGCTTCATACAGTGCTTTACCTTTATATTTATCAGATTCGCCTATAAATATTCTTAAAAGCATGCCTTCTTCGGGAAGATGCATTATGCCGCTCCTTTTATATTAGCAATAAGAAGTTTAGCGATTATAAAACCTATAAAAACTAAAGCTATGCCGGCAATATTGGAAGCAAGTATGTTAATCAAAGCTAATTTATATTCTCCGTTCCTAAATAGGTTAAAACTTTCAAGAGCGTAAGAAGAAAAAGTAGTATAACCGCCTAGTACGCCGATAAATATCGGAGCCCTAAAGAACGAAGGTATATTGGATTCTTCAAAAAGCCCCCATAAAAAACCAATCGTTAATGCGCCGGAAAGGTTTACAATCATTATGCCTGCGGGAAAAACGCCGCCGAAAAA
>DAHVNW010000124.1 GCA_027319095.1 bacterium
AAAGGAATAAAACTTTTATATAACGGCTCTTTCCATGAAAAGAAAGCCAGATAAAGCCAGACGAAAAAAATAACGTCTATTATTACAGCTCCTATAAAGTGGAACTCCCTCATCCAAGTCATTATAAACGCCTGATAAGTTGCGCCGGAGTTTAAAACGCCGGTAGAAAGCGAATCTGCCTGCGTCGGAGTTTTTCCGAATATTAAGAAAGGGTAAGCTATATAAAATCCGGTAATAATATTGTTAATAATTGCCGCAAAGAAAGACCAGTGTATAATTCTTTTTATAACCGTCATTCTGTGAACCAACTGAATTTCGCCGTATTTGCTATTTTTATTTTGCATAATTAACCCCGTTTTAAAAGTTAATTAAATAATCTGGATTACCGCTTGCGCGGTAATGGCAGGAACTTTATTTAATATTAACCAAATCAACAAATTTTATATTTTTTTATCTCGTTTGTTTTTGGGTCTATTAAATGAACAGCACAAGCAAGGCACGGGTCGAAAGAGTGAACCGTACGCAAAATTTCAAGAGGCTGAGATATGTTTGCAAGTTTTACGCCTACTAACGACGCTTCATATGCTCCGGGATTATTAAAAGCGTCTCTGGGAGATGCGTTCCATGTAGTAGGGACTACTATCTGATAGTGGGTTATCTGTTTGTCTTTTATTCTTACCCAGTGGC
>DAHVNW010000125.1 GCA_027319095.1 bacterium
CGAACTTCTTAAACAGCCCCAGTACAGTCCGATGCCGGTCGAAAAAGAAGTAGTTATACTGTTTACGGCAAATAGCGGCTATCTTCAGGAGTATAAACTTACGTCTATAAAAAAATATGAAGAAGAACTGCTTTACTATATAGAAAATAATTACCCCGAAATCTATTCAGATATCAGAGAAAAAAAATCTATTGACGATACTCTAAAAACAAAGATTTTAACGGCATTGGATAATTTTAAAAAAATTTTTGTAGAAGACTGATAATTTATGCCTAATTTAAAATCCATAAAAAGAAAAATCTCCAGCATTAAAAATACGAGGCAGATTACTAAAGCTATGAAAATGGTTGCCGGTTCAAAGTTCAAAAAAAATCAGGCGGCTATGAACGAATATAAAGCTTATGCTGCGATTTACGACGGCATTATGGGTAATATTAAAAATAACAGCGTGCTGCGTCTTCATCCTTTTTACGGAAAAAATGACGGAAAAGACAGCAAAACCGGCAGAAATATCGGAATAGTAATAATCTCGACGGACAGGGGCCTTTGCGGTTCTTTCAATATAAATCTTTTTAAAATATTTAACGAAGAAATTAAAAGCAAAGGTTTAGATGAAAACAAAATAAAAATATACGTTCTGGGTAAAAAAGCTTACGATTTTT
>DAHVNW010000126.1:0-256 GCA_027319095.1 bacterium
ATATCGCTTAAATCGTCCGATTTGTAATTTTTTGAATCTTCTATTTCTTCTATTATAGAATCCGCAAATTTTTTATTAACGTCGTCGTATGTTAAAAATTGTTCCGAATTGAAAACCGGCTTAACGTAAACAATGTGGCACAACGGCCATAAAACAGAATTTGCGTAGCCGTAATAGTAATCGTTTATATCTTTTTTGTTAAGAAAAATTCTTTTAAGGGTATAGAATTCCCCGCCTTCGGAAAGTTTTATCCTGC
>DAHVNW010000126.1:266-654 GCA_027319095.1 bacterium
TCCATAATTATTATTGAAATTATTATATTTATTAAAGATTTAATTAAAAATATAATATTAAAACTATATTTTTAAAATATTTTACTATATTTTTGTTATTTTTACAATATTTCATTATTTTGCTTAATGTATTATAATAATAAATCATGTTTATTAACGGAATTAAAGAATTCGGCGAAATAAAAAATAATTTAATTTCAAATGGCGGAAGCGGAACTTATAAACCAGATTTTATATTTTTTTGCTTGGATTTCGACGGGACGTTAGTCAAAATACGTAAAAGTCCTTTAGACGTTTATGCTCCGGAACAGCTTAAAAATTTTTTAAAAAATTTAAGCAAAATAAAAGGCGCGATAGTATGCGTAGTTACCGGGCGGGAATAGATCGG
>DAHVNW010000127.1 GCA_027319095.1 bacterium
TCCAAAGATTACCTGATAAAGCGTTTTGCCATTAATAGAGTCAAAAGCCGGATTGACTGAAATAACCTCTATATTTTCTTCGTATTTCATTTTATAACCTCGTGTTAATAATAATTATATTTTGATTATAATATTATACGGCAACGGTGTCAAATTCTATATCGTCAAATAATAAAAAACACTTGACATAAATTTTATAAATTGTATAATTATACATACTAACCGTTTAGCATGTAATTTGAATTTATAAGATTTAAATGTTCGTAATCTTATAAAAGAAGCATTTTTGCAATTAAATATTAATCTAATATCTAATAAATTTACATTTGGAGGCAACACATTATTATGATCAAACTAATCTTCTGCGTAAAACGGCAGTCTCTTATGTCGCGCGCCGAGTTTCAAGAATATTGGCTCAAACATCATGGACCCTTGTTTCAGAAGTTTGCCGAGACTTATAGGGCAGTTCGTTATGTCCAGAGCCACACGATAGATTCTCCGTTAAATGAAAATATCAAGAAGTCCAGAGGGCTGTCTGATGAGTATGACGGTATCGCGGAAATCTGGTGGCAGTCCGAGGAAGACTTTGTTGCTGCGATTTCGTCGCCGGAAGGTCAGAAGTTGCGCGCGATGTTTATCGAAGATGAAGC
>DAHVNW010000128.1 GCA_027319095.1 bacterium
AGGGGATCATCCACTGTGGAACTGGTGTTTGAAAACGTGGAAGTCCCTGAGTCCAACATAGTTGGAAAACTCAATGAGGGTTTTAAAGTGGTTATGGAAACACTGGATGCGGGAAGAATAGGAATTGCATGCCAGGCCCTTGGAATTGCAAAGGCAGCACTGGCTGAGGCAGTGGAATATGTTCAGCAGAGGAAACAGTTCAACCAGGCTTTATCAAACTTTGAAGCCATACAGTTCATGGTTTCTGACATTGAAACCGCCATAAGTGCAGCCACCCTTCTTACATATGACGCTGCAAGGAAGTGGGACAACCACGAACCCTGCGTGAAGGAATCCTCCATGGCTAAACTGTTCGCTTCTGATACTGCCATGAGAGTCACCACAGATGCACTGCAGCTCTTCGGTGGTTATGGATACACCACAGATCTGGATGCAGAAAGGCACATGAGGGATGCAAAGATCACGCAGATCTATGAGGGAACGAACCAGATACAGAGGCTCATAATTTTCCGTGAAGTTCTTAAAGAATTCCCGGTAAAATAACCATAACACACTATCTTGAAAGTTCAGGGAGGTTTTCTTTATTCCGGACACTTTCCCTGTGAAATTTTCATAATTCTACTGTTTTTTCATCATGAAATT
>DAHVNW010000129.1 GCA_027319095.1 bacterium
TAATCTTTCGGTAATTACTACAATGAAAATAAATATAAATAATATAGATAAAAATAAAACGCTGTCGGTTTCTTTAAGAAAACCGACAAATTTGTTAAAAATTTTGTATAATAAAAAAATTAACGTTAATTTAATCGTAATAAAAACTTCAAAAAAATAAAAATATAAAGGTTTAAAAGCGGTCAAGGAGGAATCTGTATTTTGGGCGGCAGAAAATTATTCGGTACGGACGGCGTAAGAGGGCAGGCGAACAGATATCCTTTGACGTCGGAAGTTGCTTTGAAATTAGGCAAAGCATTGGTTAAAGTGTTAAAGCCGAACGGGAAAGGATTGAAAATAGTAATAGGAAAAGATACCAGAATTTCTGGGTATATGTTAGAGACGGCTCTTTCTTCCGGCATATGTTCTATGGGAGCCGACGTTTATTTGGTAGGACCGCTTGCGACGCCGGGAGTAGCGTTTATAACGTCCAGTATGAGGGCAGACGCTGGCGTCGTTATTTCGGCTTCGCATAACCCTTTTTACGATAACGGAATTAAATTTTTTGACGGCAGCGGATTTAAATTCGACGACGAAGTAGAAAAAAAAATAGAAGATTTATTTTTTAATTTTGATTTCGACGATAAAGGTCCGA
>DAHVNW010000012.1 GCA_027319095.1 bacterium
CCTACTTGGCGTTAAGACTGGCTTTTTTAATGGGCGCCCAGAAAGCAAGGGAGGTTATTTTAACTTCTAAAAATTATTCCGCGGAAGATTTATACCGCTTTAATTATTTATCCGAAATTTTTGCTTCTGACGAATTCGATAAAAAGGTAAACGATTTTATCGAAAATTTTAAAATTCTGTCGGCGGATTCTTTAAGGCTAAAAAAAAGAATTTTTACGGATATCTGGAATAATTATTTAAAAAACAATAAGTATTCCGTGGAGGAAATTTTTTCGGAGCTTTTAAAGGAAGGCAAGGACTGGAAAAAATCCGCATACGATTTTAACGGCGAGTCTCTGTAAAACATTTAAAATATTTTTTTAAATTTTTATTTTTTTCTTGACAATAATTTTAGAATATTCTATATTTAGAATATGCACATAATCGCAGAATAGAACGCGATAAAAAATTAAAAAAATGGGAAAATGGAAAAAGAGTTTTGCGCAGACGACAAAAGCCTCAACAAAAAATGTAAGGATTTGGCAAACGTTTTTAAGCTACTGTCCAATCCTATAAGATTAGGAATTCTTTGTATCGTGTGCGACGAAGAAGTCAGCGTCAACGATATATCTTCCGCTTTGGGTAAAACCCAATCCAACATATCCCAACATTTAGCCGTCTTAAGGAATACCCAGATGGTAGATTACAAAAGAGTCGATAATAAACTCTTATACTACCTTAAAAATTCCAAAATAAGACAGATCGTAAAAGACATTAAAGAAATTAAAGACGAAGGGAACTATGCCGATTTAAGATTCTCTCCAGGCGAAGATACCGGCAAGCCTAACGAGAATACGGACGCGTAATAATTCCTTCCTTTTTAAATTTTTAATATTAGCCGGAAAATAGTTTTAATTGTTCGAAATAATATTTAATCGAATAGGAAAAAGAACACGAAAAAGGGAACAGATTTATTTATTTTCTCACAGCCGACTGCATTTACAAGCTTTTTAGACCGAAAAAAAATAAATCTGTCCCCTTTTTCAATTGTCCCCTTTTTCAATTTTTTCAACCCTTTTTCAAAAGAAAAGAATATAAATTAAACTTTAAAAAATTCATAAATTATAACGCTCTATAAAGAGGAGGCATTTTAAAATGAGTGAAGAAAACAAAAACCCCGTCACCGAAAAAATCGAAAGCGCAAAAGGAGGCCATTTTTATAAGGAAATTATGAAAGATTTCCGCATTAAAGAATCTCTTCACGGTTGCCTGAATTGCGGAACATGCGTAGCAAATTGCCCGGCCGCAGCATTTTACGATTACTCGCCGCGCGAAGTATGTCAAATGATGATTGAAGGGGACGAGGAAACAATCGAAGAGTATATGAAGGGCAAGATATGGAATTGTGCCCAGTGCTATAGTTGCAAATACAGGTGTCCGAAAGAAAATTCGGCGGCCGATATAGTTATGGCCATGAGAGAGATTGCCGTCAGGGAAGGTCTTGCGGAAGAAGCTCTTGCCGGATACACGAGGATAGCAAAGTTAGTCTTAACAAGAGGAAACCAGCTTGCGCCGGATATGCTTTCTCCGGATGCTTTCCCAGATTGGGGTCCTAGAATGATCGAACTTTCCTCCAAAAAGATGGAAATGAGGGAAGAGCTTTTCAAGGGTTTTCCCGGTATGAACGTAGTCGACAGGGCATGGGCCGCGGAAGATTATACTATTTTCGAAATGCAAAAGATATGGGAAGAAAGCGGCGCCTTGGAAAAAGTAGGAACGGTATTTCCGTTCTTAGTCGATATAGTTCAGGACGATATGGACGATAAAAGAGACGAAATGGAAGTAAAAATTAACGAAAAAAAAGCGAAATTAGAAGCGTCTAAAAAATAAAATAAACTTATATATAAAAAGCCTGGCATTTTTTTCTGCGCCTGAAGATATGTTTGAAATAAGATTGCAGACAAAAATACCGCCATTCTTTGCCTGCATCGATGGCATGCATCGATAAACGCAGTCAAAGAATATTTTGCCTGCATCGATGGCATGCATCGATAAACGCAGTCAAAGAATATGCCGGAACGACAAGGATAAAAGTTTTACAAAAATTTAACAGATATATTGGAGGGCATTATGTCTTATGAGATAAACGACGTTAAAACGGGCATAAATCATGCAAAAGGTATGAATTACCACGTGCATGACATTAGAGCCGAAATGAAAAAGCTCGAAGAAGAAGGAGAAATTAAAATAGGCCGTATTATCGGACCTTATAAGGAAGAAGAAGTTATGTACGGCATCAAAAAGAAGATTCCTTTGGATATGCATTATCAGCACAAAAGTTGCGGTCAGTGCGCCAACCTTCCGGGAGTTCCGAGGTCTAATTTTTATTACAGGGATAAACTTGGAATAAAATATTACAACGATATGCAGCAAACGTCTTGTACGGCTTGGAATTACCACGCATCGGGACTTGGAAACCTGGTCCAGCTTGCTTCCGTCGCGGCAAGAAACTGGCACAGGGCTTACGAAGAAGGTTATAATTTTACGATACACTGCGTTACCAGCTTTGGAAACTATCTCGAAATGAGACATTTGCTGGTTAGCAATAAAGAGTTGAGAGACGCCGTTAAAAAAGTTCTCGCGTCGCTTGGAAGAGAATTAGTAATTCCAGAAGAAATAGTCCACGACAGCGAAATAGCCTATGCTTTAAGGGATAAAATATTTGAAGCCGCAGATCCGAAAAGGATTGAAGGAATTAAGAGATTAAGAGCTGTAGAGCATTACGGCTGCCATTTCTTTAAACAGGTGTCCGACGACATAATCGGCGGAAAAAGACCGATAGTCGTCGGCGGTCTGGCCTCGCACCTCGGCGTGCAGATGGAGGAATATTCCAAATGGTTTATGTGCTGCGGATTTGGATTCAGGCATATTTTAGTCAACAGGGAATTTACAAGGTCGGCGCAAAATATTAAATTAAAAGCCATTAAGGAGGAA
The DNA here is from genome assembly GCA_027319095.1 of bacterium. Classification (GTDB taxonomy): domain Bacteria; phylum SZUA-79; class SZUA-79; order Acidulodesulfobacterales; family Acidulodesulfobacteraceae; genus Acidulodesulfobacterium_A. The sequence goes on from DAHVNW010000012.1 coordinate 2,974, forward strand.
GTAGATCCCGATATGATATTAGTTAACTGCACGGGATGCGGAACTACTTTCGACAAAACACAGTGGATACAAAAAGCCGTCGGAGAAGATTATCATTATCCGGTAATATTTTATTCCCAGTTAGCAGCTCTTGCTCTCGGCGCTCATCCCTTTAAAGAAGCAGGTTTAGATTTTCACGTTACTCCGGTAGAACCGCTTTTGGATAAGATGGGAATAGCTTATAATTAAATGATTAAATTAAATTTTTGAAATTATTGAATGAGGGGATAAACTAAATTTCCTCAATAACGAAAAAAGGAGGTATTTTAAGGTGAAAACAGTTTTGGTTATCGGAGGAGGAGTTACGGGACTTAAAGCGTCGTCCGAACTTGCAGAAATGGGTTATAACGTTACTTTAGTAGAAAAAGAGGATTATCTCGGCGGACAGGTAGCAAAACACAAGTATTATAAGCTTGCTCCCGATTTAAGGCTTGCCGGCGAAGTAATCGACCCCGTTATTAAAGCCGTAGAGAATAATTCCAACATCAAGGTATATAAACATTCGCATGTTGCGGCTGTTTCCGGAAACGCTCCGGAATTTAAAGCAAAAATTAAAAATTCAAAAGGGGAAAGCGAAGAAAATTTCGGGGCTATCGTAGTTGCGACCGGATTCGAACATTTCGATCCAACCGTTAAACAGGAATACGGTTACGGAAGATTTAAAGACGTGGTTACCAATGCAGAAGTCGAAGAGATGCTTAATCCTGGCGGTCCTACCAATGGCGAATTAAAAAGGCCCTCGGACGGAGAAACGCCCAAAAAAATCGCAATATTTCAATGCGTAGGCTCTAGGGACAGACAGGTTGGAAATCCTTACTGCTGCAGGGTAGGATGCGTCGTTTCCACGAAGCAGGCCATAGAAATAAAGGAAAAATATCCCGATTCCGAAGTTTACGTATATTATATGGATATGAGAATGTTCGGAAGAGGATGGGAAGAGCTTTACGGCAAAGCGATGGAAGAATATGAAATCATATTTACGAGAGGAAGAGGAGCGGAAGTAACGCTTAAAAATCAGCAGTTATCTTTAAGAGCGGAAGAAACTATTATGGACAGACCCATACAACATTCCGTCGATATGATTATTCTTGCCGCTGGAATGGCAGCCGGCGAAGGAACTATAGAAGCCGCAAATGTCCTTGGAATCAAGCAAAACGACTACGGTTTTCTCGAGCCAAAAGACGATTTCGTCAGTCCTAACGAGTCGTCGAAACCCGGCATATTCATCGCCGGCGCGGATAAAGGACCTATGGATATAGAAAACTGCATTGTGGAAGGCGCTGCCGTAGCCGCAAAAGTAGCAAGCAGCTTAAAAAATTAAATATCTTAATTAATTTTAATAATATATATTATTAATTTTATTATGATTTATATACTAAGAATAAGGAGAAAACAATGGCGGAAAATACTGATAAAATGGTTATAGACGGAGTGGAACTCACCGGCATTTGGAAAGAATTTCTTCCATCGAGAATATTATACGAGGACGTTACCACGGAGTTTCTCGACGAAGTAAAAAAACTTCCCGGCGGTTCGACTATCGTCAGATGTTACCAATGCGGAACTTGTTCCGGCGGATGCACTCTCCCCGATTTCGTCGATAAATTTAATCCAAGAAGATTTATCGACTTAGTCAGGAGAGGGCATTACGATATATTAGTCAACGAAAACAAAGACCTGGTGTGGAAATGCGTTTCATGCCAGAGATGCACCCACAGATGCCCAAGAGGCGTAAATACGCAGGAAGTAGTTAGGGCGATAGCCAAGTTCCTGGAAGACAGAAAAGTGTTTGGAAAACTTACTAACGACGAAGCCTTTGACGAAATATTTATGGAAGAGGTTATCGAAGACGGAAGAATAGACGAGGTCAAAATAGTAAAAGATTTCTATTCGAAAACCGGCAGGCTTAAAGAAATGATGAGTTCCGACCAGATTGCGCTCGGTTTTAAAATGCTTACCAGCGGCAGAATAAAGCTCTTTGGAGGTAAAATTAAGGACTGGAAGAAAGTTTCCCAGAGGCTAAAGGAGGAATTACAATGAAAATAGGGTATTTTCCGGGCTGTTCTTTAAAAGGAATGGCGCGCGCTTACGACGAATCGACGAAAATAGTCGCCGAAGAGTTCGGAATAGATTTGATGGAAATAGAAGATTTTAACTGTTGCGGCGCTCTCGAAATAAAAGGGTCCAACGAAAAGCTGTCCTATATGCTTCCGGCAAGGGTCATGGATTCCGCCAAAGGAAGATTTAACGTAGATGCAGTAGTAACTCCTTGCAACGGATGTTACCACAGCTTATTAAGGACGAATGAAGCAATGAACGAAAACAATGCTTCCAAAGGAGACGTTATAAGCTTCCTTAAAGACGTAGGTTACGGGACATACGAAGGAGATATGGACGTCAGACATTTTCTCGAACTTTTCTATAACGAAATAGGACCGGAAAAAGTAAAATCCTCCGTGAAAAAAACCCTTAAAGGGTTAAAAGTCGCTTCTTATTACGGCTGCTTATACGAAAGGCCGAAAACTATAACCAAAACCGGTTACAAGAGCAAAAGAGACGATTCCGAAAATCCGTATTTTCAGGATGAGTTATTGAAAGCGACAGGGGCAGAAGTCGTTGAATTTCATGCTTCAGCCTCATGCTGCGGCGGGGCGCACGCCCTTCAGGACGAATCTCTCGCCGCAACCCTGTCAGCCGCCGTTTTGTCTTCCGCAAAAGAGGCCGGAGCCGACATGCTGGTTCTTCCATGCCCGTTATGCGGAGCGGCTTTGGATATAAAACAGCCTGAAATAATAAAAGCTCACGGCGAAAAAGCCAAACTTCCCGTAGTATATTTTACTCAACTTATAGGCCTAAGCATAGGCAAATCTCCGAAGGAGCTTAAACTGTCCGATCCGATTTCTAACCCGATGGAAGTTTTAAAAGCAAAAGGGCTTGCTTAGACGACCCTCCCTTAACCCCTCCCGTAAAAGGAGGGGACCCGGACAAGAAAAGGGGGCAGATTTATTTATTTTCGTACATCTGACTGCATTTAAGAGTTTTTTAGGCCGAAAATAAATAAATCTGTCCCCTTTTCTCTTTTCTTGTCCTTTTTTTATGCTTGAGAATAATTAAAAACTGTAGTATTATAATTAAAAATTATTCGAACTATAATTAAATTAATCAAGCTAAATTAAAACAAGGAGGAAATTTATTATGTCGTCGAAAATTAACGGATGTGAAGTTCCCGAAGATTTATATTACAGCGTGGAAAAACACGTATGGGGAAAAATCGGGGAAGACGGTATTGTTACCGTCGGTATGACAAGCGTCGCACAAAGTCTTGCAGGCAAACTTTTATACCTTACCCCTAAAAAAATCGGACAAAAAATTCCGCAGCTTAAATCCGTAGCTACGGTCGAAAGCGGAAAATACGTAGGTCCGGTTCCCGCTCCATTTTCCGGCGAAATAACGGCTATTAACGAAGATGCCGTTAAGGACGTATCTTTAATAAACTCGGATCCTTACGGAAAAGGATGGGTCTGCAAAATTAAAGCCGATAATATAGACGGCGACAAAAAAAATCTTCTCACAGGAAAAGAAGCGGTAGAAGCATACAAAAAAAAGATAGAAGCCGACGGGATCAAATGCGAATAAAAACGGAGGAACTTTAGAATGCCTTTTTTTAACGAATGCAATATCCCCGAAGACCTTTATTACGATGTAGAAAATCAGGTTTGGGGCAGAAAAAACGATGACGGGACTTTTACTTTCGGAATGACCGACCCTGCCCAGTCATTAGCTGGTAAAATACTTTACGCAGATGTTAAACCAGTAGGCAAAATTATTAAAAAAGGCAAAAGTGCGGCTACGATAGAAAGCGGGAAATACGTTGGACCTTTTCCGATGCCCTTTGCCGGAGAAATAGTCGAAGTTAACAAAGAATTAGAAAACGATTCCCACATAATAAATTTAGATCCTTACGGCAAGGGTTGGATAGTCAAATTAAAACCTCTTCCGGAATCCTTATCGGACGTTAAATCGTTTCCCACAGGAGAAGAAACCGTTAAAGCGTATATAAATAAACTCGAAAAAGAAGATATAATTTGTAAAAAGAGATAAATATGAGTTTTTACGAATTTGACGATAATATTAAAAACGAATATCTCGAAGGATTTAATATAAGGAAAGATTATTTCGATTCCGAAATCCATTTTTACGCTCCAAGCATTAAATCTTACGAAACGGAAGATTTTAAAAATAATAAATCAGACTCTTTCCCTCCTTTTTCCATTACAGGAAGTTCGTGTTCCTTAAAATGCGAACACTGTAACGCCGAAATATTAAAATCTATGGCTCCGGCCTTAACGCCGGATGAACTTTTTGAGAAAGCAAAAGCAATATACGATTCAGGCGGGTTGGGTTTTTTGCTCAGCGGCGGCTCTAACGGCAAAGGCATTGTCGATATTTTGCCTTATATAAATACCATAAAAAAAATAAAATCGGATTTCAATCTAAAAGTCATAGCGCATTGCGGGCTGATAACGGAAGAAATAGCCGACGGCCTTTACGATGCCGGAATAGATTCGGCAATGCTAGATATTATCGGGGAAGAGGATACGATACGCAAAGTATATCATTTAAACGCGACCGTTAAGGATTACGAAAATTCTTTAAAACGCCTGTCCGAAAGGAAAATACCCTGTTCTCCGCATGTAGTAATCGGATTAAAACATGGGCAAATTGCCGGAGAATTTAACGCTATAGATATTATTTCGAACTTTAGTATTTCTTCTTTAGTTTTAGTCGGTTTTATGCCTATGCATAATACTAAAATGGAAAATATCGCTCCTCCGGCTGCAGAAGAAATTGGGGAAGTATTTTTATATGCCAGGAAAAAATTTACCGGGACGCCGGTGCTTTTAGGATGCGAAAGACCTTATGGATTAAACAAATTTAAAATTGAAGAATTAGCCGTTAAATCGGGATTAAACGGAATTGCATATCCTTCCGAAGGAATTATACCTTTTAGCGTAAAACTCGGATTAAAGCCCAAATTTTCGGAAATATGCTGTTCCCTGATTTTTTCCGAAACAGCTTTACCCGCTATAGAAATCGGCGGACAGGTTTAACTGCTTTCCAGGATTGCCGATAGAAACAAAACGCTTAAAATAGGTTCGAAGATATATAAAAACCACATAAACGGCATGCCGTTTATGTGAAAAAATAATTTTCTATCTGTAATTTCAGATAAAATTGACGCGGAATGTTTAGAGTAATAGACACCGGTTTAAAAGATTTTGCATATAATATCTGCATGGATAAATCCCTCCTCGAACTCAGGAAAGAAGGGAAGATAGAGGACACTTTCCGTTTTTTAAGGTTTAAACCGTGCGTTCTTGTAGGATTTCATCAGTCCGTATTCAGCGAGATAAGGCAGGATTACTGCGAAGAAAAAGCCATAGGCGTAGGAAGAAGGATTACCGGCGGCGGAGCTATATATTTCGACGAGATGCAGCTTGGCTGGGAACTTGTATTTTCTTCCAAAAGCATCAAAGTAAAAAATCTCGAAAATTTAACCGAAAATGTATGCTCGGCATTCGCCCAAGGAATTAAAAAACTTGGAATAGATGCAAAATTTAGGCCGAGAAACGATATAGAAGTGGAAGGACGAAAGATTTCGGGAACCGGCGGAACTTATGAATCCTCCGTTTACTTTTTTCAAGGAACTTTGCTATTAGATTTTAATCCCGAAAATATGGCTAAATCCTTAAAAATTCCAATCGAAAAATTGACGTCCAAAAATTTCGAGTCGATTCTTTCGAGAATTACGTCGGTTAAAGATATTTTAGGATATATACCCGATATCGACGCAATAAAACAGGTCATCCTCCAAGGTTTTAAAGAACATATAGGTCTGGACTTTTACGAATCCGGACTTGTTTCAGAAGAAAAAAGATTTCTAAAGGAACACGCCGGTTTCTACGGCTCGAGGGAATGGGTTTATTCAAACGAGTTCGATCCAGTTTCTACGGATATGGTGTCCGAAATTTATAAATGCGGCGGCGGCCTTTTTAAAACTTATGCAAAAATCGACAAAAAAAGAAATTTATTAAAATATATTTATTTTACCGGCGATTATTTCGTTTCTCCCGCAAGAACTATAAATGATTTGGAGAGCTATTTAAAAGATACGCCCATGGAAGAAATAACATTTAAGATAAACGATTATTTCGACAAGTTTAAGCCGGAATTTCAAAACGTCGAAAAAGAAGATTTTTTCAATATAGCCGCTCAGATTACAAATAAAATTAATTTTGCTAAAAAAACGGGGATAAAAGAAGAGGATTTGTCTAAATTTATTTTTGTAAACGGAATGAAACCGGAAGATATTCCTTCGGCAGAATATATTCTTTTACCTTATTGCGCAAAAAAATCGGATTGCGAATACAGAAATAAAGATAACTGCATATCCTGCGGGGAATGCGAGACGGGAACCGCCTATAAATTTGCCGAAAGATACGGGATTATACCTAAAACGATTATAAATTACGAAAATTTAATCGAAACTTTGTCCGTCCTTAAAAAAGACAACGTTAAATCTTATATAGGGTTTTGCTGCAAAGAATTTTATATAAAAAGAAGCAGCGCCTTTAAAAAAAGCGGTATAAAATCGCTGTTAATAGATATTTCATCGCCTTTATGCTATAAGTATAAAAAAGAAGATGATGCTTACGCCGGAAAATTTACAGGCGAAACGTCTCTTGGAGTCAATATTTTATTTAAAATGTTCAATAAATAAAAAGTAAAAAAACAAAATAAAGATACTTAATCACCGTTAGAAATTATAAAAATTGATTCAACAAGTTATAAGTACTGGATTCTGGATTCCAGCCGTCATTTGCTTACATTAATAACACGCATTGATGGAAGCAGAGAATATGCTGGAGACACCCAACAGGTGAAAAGTTAAAGCTTCCAGAGTTATTCACGCGTAAGCGGATATAAACGAATGCCGTTTATGTAGAAAATTAATTTTATATAGGTGGATTAAGGATATACTAAGAGGAAATTATAATTTATGAATAATGAAACGGCTGCATTAAATTTCAATTACGATGGCGAAAGCTCCCCTCAATATCTAAAGGTAAGTCTTGCGGCGGCAATGACTATGGATTTTGTGCCGGGAATTTTTTACAGGGGCGCATGCCTTCACTGCATAAACGTCCTCCTTACATACGACGACGGCTGCAGGGCAAACTGCGCTTACTGCGGGCTTCAAAAATCCCGCGAAGGGGAATATAACAATAAAAGTTTTATAAGGGTCGATTGGCCGGCATTTAAAACGGACGATATTATAACATCCACCTTAAAGAAAAAAAACATAGTCGACAGAATATGTATATCCATGATAACTCACGAAAGAGCTAAGGAAGATACTTTCACGGTTTTAAAAAGGTTTGCCTCCGAACTGCACTGCCCCGTTTCCATATTGATGACCCCTACGGTTTTAAAACACGAGGATATAGACAAGTTTAAAGAATACGGCGCGGACATGGTAACAGTTGCGCTGGATGCAGCCACTCCTGAGCTTTTTGACTTATATAGAGGCAGAGGTGTTGGCGGTCCGCACAGATGGGAAAAATATAACGATATTCTTGAATATTCCGTTTCAGTCTTCGGCAAAAATAAAGTCGGCTGCCATCTAGTAGTAGGTCTTGGCGAAACCGAAAAAGATATGGTTTTTAGAATGCAGTCGGTCAGGGATAAGGGCTCAAGATCTCACCTGTTTTCTTTTTATCAGGAAAAAGGCTCCAAATTGGAAAACCATCCCCAGTGTTCTGCGGGTCGATACAGGCGGATCCAGGTTGCAAGGCATATAATAGACTACGATATGGGAAGGGCAGAAGACATGAAATTTGAAACCGGCGGAAAAATAATAGATTTTGGGATTCATTTTAAAAATGTGGCTGAAATAATAGAAAACGGCGCTGCTTTTCAAACTACCGGATGTCCCGGAAAAACAGAAATTTCCGCATGCAACAGACCTTTCGGCGATTCGTCGCCGAAAAATATAAGGAGTTTTCCTTTCGAGCTTAACGCAAGCGACGTCAACAGGGTCAGAAAAGAACTTATGGAATACGAATAGAAAAAAGCCAGTAAATACAGGCGAGAGCCAGCGATAAAATAAATCTGACCCCTTTTTGCTTTTTGTATAACATATATACGAATTAAATACGAATATCAATAAAAAAGGAGAAAAAATTGCCGGAAGCGGAATTGCTGAAAGTCAAGGTAAAGCATTTAAATAATTTGCAAAATCAAATTATTACAGAAAAACATACGCTTATAACCGACGAACCCGAAAATTCTGGAGGAGAAGAACTTGCTATTAATCCTATCGAACTTCTTCTTGGGGCAGAGGGGGCTTGCACTATTTCGGTTTTAACGATGTTTGCGAAAAGAATGAAATACGATTTGCAGGGCGTAGAAATAAGCTTAGTTCATAAAAGAATCCGCGTCGAAGAAATAAAAGATTCCGGGATAGAAATAGATAACGAAAGGGGCTACATTCATAAAATAGAAAAAAACATTAAATTCATCGGTAATTTAGACGAAGACCAGATAGAAGAGCTCCAGAGGGTTTCTCAAAGATGCCCCGTTCATAACATGATAGAAAAAAGATCCTATTTTGAAATATCTTTCGATTACAATCAAAAAGAGATATAAAAACAAGGGAAAGGAGGGTTTATTTATGGCAGTCATTGGAATAGGAAATAATCCGGCAAACGACATTGTTAACAATTATCGACAAGTAATTAAAAACGCTCCGCCTATTAAAATAGAATTGCCAAACGCGCCGTCTTCAGTTACCGTCCGGCAATCTAACGGTAATATAAGCATTCATGTTTAACGGCGAATCAGGCTCTTCTTTCTTTAAGAAATTAATATCGACCGTTAAAAATTACGGTCTTATCTCATGGGGCGAAAAAGTAATCGTGGCGGTCAGCGGGGGAGCCGATTCGACCGTTTTACTGACGTCGCTTTACGAGTTAAGACATTATCTGGGAATAGATTTATTTTGCGCTTCTTTCGACCATAAAATCAGGAAATATTCCGAGAAAGATATAGAATTAGTAGGAAATTTATGCAAAAAACTTTCAATACCTTTTTATACCGAAAAAGGCGACGTGATGTCTTATGCAAAAAAAAACAGATTAAATATCGAAGAAGCGGCGCGTATCTTGCGATACGATTTTTTAATTAAAGCCGCATCTAAGTTCAAAGCTGAAAAAATTGCGGTAGCGCATCATTTAGACGATTTTGCAGAAACTATGATTATGAGGCTTATTACCGGCGGAGGCGCCGCAGCATTATACGGTTTAAGCCCAAAAACAGGCATAGTAATCAGGCCGCTTATAAATCATACAAAGTCGGAGGTAAACGATTTTGCCGGTCAAAATTCGATTAAGTTTATAGAAGACTATACTAATTTCGATACGAAAATCTTAAGGAATTTCGTAAGGCTAAATATAATACCGTTATTTAAAGAAAGAAACCCGTCTTTTTTAAAAACAATTAAAAATACAGCCGATATTATCAGGAAAGACGACGATTTTATTAACCGGGGAGCAGAGAAAATTTTTAACGAGATTGCGATAAAAGACGGGCACGGTAAAAAAATATTTTTTAATGCAAACGATTTGGTTAAAATCGACGATGCCTTGTTATACAGAATTTTAAAAAATGCCGCCTTAAGTTTAAGCGCATGCCCGGGAATTTCCTTCGATAACTATAATTTTTTTGTAAAGAAACCGGTTATTTACTATAAAACGCTTAAAACTTTTATTGAACTTATAAAATCAAAAAAACCTAATACTTATTTCAATATAAATTCCTATATAACGGCGAGGAAAGAATACGATAAAATTATAATAGAGCTTACAGGGCCGGAAAACAAATTAAATTTTCAATCTTTTTGTTTTAATATAAAATCTAAAACAAAATATAATTACGGTATAGATATAAACTTAAGCGGCGTTATCGAAAAAAAAGGAGGGCATTCGATATACATTACGGAAATCGACAAAACCTTTCGAATAGAAAAATTGGATGCCGCAAGCGCGGAAAATATAAAACAAAATATTTTATCTAAAAAAATTAATTTAACTTCAGATACCTCTTATTTCGATTATGATAAAATTGGCTTTCCAATAACGATAAGACCTTTTGAGGCAGGAGACAGATTTACTCCTATCGGCATGAATAGCCCGAAAAAATTAAAAGAATATTTTATAGATAAAAAAGTTCCTTTAAATATTAGAAAAATTCTTCCTTTAATATTTTTCGGCGAAAAGATAGCCTGGGTTTCTCTTTATACTATTAGCAACGATATTAAAATTACAGGATTTACTAAAAATGTCGGATTAATAAAGTTGGGTTGAAACCCGGTATCTGACAAGATTACAAATAATCATTGAAAAAAATATATAAATATGCCATATTAATTTAGTGAGCTTTTTCGATTTGAAATCAGATAGCCAATAATGTCATGAACTGCAAGGGGGGTTAATATAATTTGAATTCGAGACTGAAAAACCTGTTGTTATGGATTTTTATAATTTTTTTGATGATTTTTATTTTTACGATGTTTAATCACCATCCGCCTAAAACCAAAAAAATAATTTTTTCTTCGTTAATAAAGGAAATTAAGGCAAATAACATTAAAAGCGTTACCGTAGAATCCCATAATATAATAGGAGTTTTTAAAAACGGTAAAAAATTTACGACATATGCCCCTACATATCCCGGACTGATTACTCTTTTAGAGAAGCATAAAATCGAAATAGACGCAAAACCCAAACCTGGTTCTCCTTGGTATTTGAGCTTTTTAATAGACTGGCTGCCTATGATAATAATACTTTTTGCATTCTGGTATTTTTTCTGGAGGCAGATGCAGGGAGGCGCGGGAAAGGCAATGTCTTTCGGAAAATCTAAGGCAAAGCTTTTAAACGACGGCACTAACAAAGTAACTTTCAAAGACGTTGCCGGTATCGAAGAATCAAAACAGGAATTGGAAGAAATAGTCGATTTTTTAAAAGACCCGAAAAAGTTTACCAAGCTTGGAGGCAGAATTCCGCACGGCGTTTTGCTAGTAGGGCCTCCGGGAACGGGTAAAACCCTGCTTGCTAAGGCTATAGCAGGCGAGGCCGGAGTTCCTTTCTTCAGCATAAGCGGGTCAGATTTCGTAGAAATGTTCGTCGGGGTCGGCGCTTCACGCGTAAGAGACCTTTTTGCGCAAGGCAAGAAAAATGCCCCGTGCATAATATTTATCGATGAAATAGATGCAGTAGGAAGACACAGGGGCGCAGGACTGGGCGGCGGACACGACGAAAGGGAGCAGACGTTAAACCAGCTTCTTGTGGAGATGGACGGTTTTGAACCTAACGAAGGAGTAATTTTAATCGCCGCTACAAACAGGCCGGACGTTTTAGACCCGGCGCTTTTAAGACCTGGAAGGTTCGACAGGCAGGTAGTAGTTCCCAAACCGGACATAAAAGGAAGAGAAGAAATATTAAAGGTACATGTAAAAGACGTGCCTTTAGCTAAAGACGCAGATTTAAAAGTCATAGCAAGAGGCACTCCGGGATTTTCCGGCGCCGACCTCGCAAATATGGTTAACGAAGCGGCTCTTCTGGCCGCCAGAAAAAACGAAACGACGGTTACAATGTCCGATCTCGAAGAAGCTAAAGATAAAGTTATGATGGGGACCGAAAGAAAAAGCATGGTGATAAGCGAAAAAGAAAAAAGGATCACGGCATATCATGAATCGGGACATACTCTCGTGGCAAAACTGCTTCCGGGAACCGACCCGATTCACAAAGTAACGATAATTCCCAGAGGCATGGCTATGGGCTTAACGCAGCAACTTCCCATAGACGAAAAACATAATTACGATAAAGAATATTTATTAAACGAAATAGCCATTTTACTTGGCGGCCGAACCGCCGAGGAAATTGTTTTTAATCTGGCTACTACCGGCGCTTCCAACGATATCGAGAGGGCTACGGATATAGCAAGAAAGATGATATGCGAATGGGGTATGAGCGAAAAACTTGGCCCTATTACATTCGGAAAAAAAGAAGAGCAGATATTTCTTGGAAGAGAATTTGCCCAGCATAAAGATTATTCGGAATCCACTGCCGTCGCTATCGACGAGGAAGTTAAGGAAATAGTGACTAAAAATCATGAAAGAGCGCGGGAGATATTAACGGCTAACATCGATATCCTTAACGACATTGCCTTAAAGCTTATAGAAAAAGAGTCATTAAACGGAAAAGAAATAGATGCGATTATAAAATCTCATAAGCCTGATTACGTATCCAACGAAGTTTCTGAAGATAAAAATAATTCCGGCGGTAAGGACGGGGAAAGCATGGAAGGCGTCGATATAGAAGAATAAAGATATTTAATTTCTATAAATTAACTTTTTATATATGAAAGCATATCTCGTCGATATTTTAGACAGCCATACCGCTTTTAGCCAACTATCGCGCATAGGCGTATCCGAAACCGGAAAAATTATTATGGGGGAAAAGCTTAAATATATAATTATTAAATTAAAAAACATAAATTCCACCGCCCTAAACATATTAAAGCAGGAAGCCTTAAGCATAGGCGGGGAGCTTGCCAATCATAAAGACGTTATTACGGGAAAAATTACCGTTTCCGATTCCATCTTATTCGGAACTCCGGTGCAGTTAAGAATTATAGTTAAGAAAATAAAGCCGCAGCAGTTCGGATTAAAAGAATTGTCGCACGAACTGGAAAATATACTTTCGGAATGCGATAAGTCTTTTAAAAAATCTAACCCGAAAAAAATTAAAACAAAAAACGGGCATTTAATTTTTAACGGAAAAACTTACGTTATGGGTATTCTTAACATTACGCCGGATTCGTTCTCCGACGGCGGGAAATTTTGCGACTATTCTTCCGCGGTTAAAAGAGGTATCGAAATAGAAAAAGAAGGCGCAGACATTATCGACGTCGGAGGGGAATCTACAAGACCCGGAGCGGAGACTATAGGTATCCAGACAGAAATAGACAGGGTTTGTCCGGCAATAGAAAAGCTGCATAAAACAACGAATATTCCTATTTCCATAGACACCAGAAAATCCGCCGTAGCAAAAGAAGCCCTGAGAGCCGGAGCTTCGATAATAAACGATGCGTCGGGCCTTTCTTACGACGCCGAGGGGATAACCTCCGTCCTGTTAGATTCGGACGTCCCGTATATTATGATGCATTCGCGCGAAAAAATGCCGGAAAATATGCAAAAAAATTTAGAGCCGTACGACGATATTTTCTTTGACATATTGTCTTATTTTAAAGAAAAAATAGAATATCTCGAAACGAAGGGATTTAATGCGAATAACGTTATTCTCGACCCCGGGTTCGGTTTTGCAAAATCTTTAGACGATAATTACGAGCTTTTATCCGGGATTACTTCTTTTAAATCTCTCGGAAAACCTGTTTTAGCGGGAGTTTCAAGAAAATCTTTCGTCCGGCATATTACCGGAAAAAATAAAAACGACATTTTAAGCGGAAACCTCGGACTTGCCTCTTATTTAAGGCTTAAAGGGGTCGATATAATAAGAGTCCACGAAGTAAAACAGACCGTATCGGCATTATCCCTGCTTGACAGGATAACGGCGTAAATTATGTTTTCTCTTTTGCATAACTTTGGATGGCGCGACATATTAGACATTATAATTGTCGCGTTTATAATTTACAGGGCGATAATCCTTATTAAAGGAACGGGCGCATTTCAGGTTTTAGTCGGACTTATAATAATTTTTACCGTATTTTTATTTGCCGTAATATTTAAACTTTACGCTACAGAATATATTTTCGGGAATTTTTTAAGTTCTATTATTATAGTAATAATAGTTCTTTTCAGAAACGAGATTAGAAGGGCGCTCATAGAGGTCGGAAAAAACCCTTTTACCGTCGCGCAAAATAAATTGGAAAGAGTAAGCTTAACAGAGGAGACCTCAAAAGCGGCTTTCGAACTTGCCTCAAAAAAAATAGGGGCAATTATAGTTTTCGAAAGAAATGTATTTCTTGGAGACTATTTAAAAATAGGCGTTAAGTTAGATTCTATATTGTCGAAAGAACTGATTGTAAGCATATTTACTCCGCCTTCCCCTCTTCACGACGGAGCCGTTATAATTCAAAAAGGAAGAATTGCCGCCGCTTCATGTTATCTTCCGCTTTCCACGGAAGACAATATTAGCAAAAAATTAGGAACGAGGCACAGGGCGGCGATAGGGCTTTCCGAACTTACCGACGCTTTTTCAGTGGTTATTTCCGAAGAAACCGGCAAAATTTCTGTTATCAGGTCAAAAAAAATATCGGAGGCAGAAAATATGGAGGATCTTAGAAACCAGCTTTTAAAAAATTTAAAATACCAGTACGAACACGGATATAACCCTATAAAATCTATTTATGAACTTTTATTTGGAAAGTTTAACGAAAAATAAAGCTTAACGAACAATAAAAATGAACTAATATGAAAACGAACTAACAATGAATAAATTTTTTGAAAACCTCATCGAAAATAATTTCTGGCTGAAGCTTTTCTCCCTTATTTTTGCCATTATTATCTGGGCATACGTCGTCGGCGGAACCAAGCAGGATATAACTTATACCGCCGGATTAAAAATCAAGCACCTGCCGGAAGAATATGCGGTCAGCAACAGTCTCCCAGCTAAAATTCATTTAAAACTTAGGGGTTCCAGAATCGCATTGACTAAACTTAAAAAAAAAATATATTTCGAAATCAACGGATACTCTCTTTTAGCAAAAAAAAATACCGTTATTTTAAACGGTTCGTATTTGAACCTTCCAAACGGAGTTAAAACGATAAGCGTAAGCCCCCGCATTATTCCTATAATAATAAGCAAAGTCGTCATCCGGTACGTAAAAGTTCTTCCAATAACGAAAGGAAAACCAAAACAAGGATACGCTGTGAATAATATCCGGGTTTTTCCTTCCTACGTCGAAGTTAAGGGGCCAAAGGATATAGTCGGGCATTTGTCGGTTATTACTACCTCGAAAATAGATTTAACCGATATAAACAAAAATAAATTATTTGCGGCTTCATTAAGAAAACCCACAAAATTGATAAAAATTTTGTATAATAAGAGAGTAAGCGTAGATATAACCGTTAAAAAATATTAAATGAAAAAGAAAGAGTAAACTCTGAATATGAGAAAATTATTTGGCACGGACGGGGTCCGCGGACAGGCAAACAGGTATCCTCTCACATCTGAAGTAGCTTTAAAACTCGGCATGGCATTAGTCAAAGCGCTAAAACCAAAAGAAAAGAGATTAAAGATAGTAATAGGTAAAGATACGAGAATTTCAGGCTATATGCTGGAAACCGCCCTTTCGTCAGGCATTTGCTCTATGGGTTCTGACGTATATTTGGTCGGTCCTATGCCTACGCCGGGGGTCGCCTTTATAACGTCGAGCATGAGGGCGGATGCAGGCGTAGTAATATCCGCCTCGCACAATCCTTTTTACGATAACGGAATTAAATTTTTCGACAAAAACGGCTTTAAATTCAACGACGACATCGAAAAGGAAATAGAAAAATTGTTTTTTAATTTTAATTTCGGTAATTCCGGCCTTATCGGGAATAACATAGGCAAGGCTTATAGAATCGACGACGCCATAGGAAGATATGTGATTTTTACCAAACTTTCTTATCCTAAAAATTTGACGCTAAACGGATTAAAAATAGTATTGGATTGCGCTAACGGAGCAAATTATAAAGCCGCTCCGGAAGTTTTTTCGGAGCTTGGAGCAGAAATTGTCTTAGAAGGAGCAAATCCGGACGGAATAAATATAAACGACGATTGCGGTTCCATGCATCCGGAGAAAATCAGCGCGTCCGTTAAAAAAAACGGGGCGGATGCAGGTATCGCTTTTGACGGCGACGGAGACAGGGTTATTTTTTGCGACGAAAACGGAAAAGAACTCCCGGGCGACGAATTTCTCGCAATTTGCGCCATGCATATGAAAAAAGAAGGCTGCCTTAAAAATGATGCGGTAGTTACTACGCCTATGTCTAACATAGCCGTGGAACTTTTATTTAAGAACAACGGAATAAAAACCGTTTATGCCAATGTCGGCGACAGATATATTATGGAAAAAATGCTAAAAGACGGCTGTAATCTTGGTGGAGAACAATCGGGACATATAATATTTTTAGACGAAATCAATACCGGGGACGGCATAATATCGGCGTTAAAACTTCTTTCTATTATGGTAAAAACCGGCAAACCGCTCTCGGAGCTCAGAAAAATTATAAATCCTTATCCTCAGGCGCTTTTTAACGTCGTCGTCCCCTATAAGAAAAATATAGAGGAACTGCCCGGCGTTAAAAAAAAGGTTGAATACTTTAGCGAAATTTTAAAAGACAGAGGCAGAATTTTTATAAGATACTCAGGAACGCAAAATTATCTGAGAGTTCTCGTCGAAGGAGAAAACTGTGATGAAATTAATAATATAGGCAAAGAAATCAAAGAAGAAATAGAAAAATATTTTCATAACGGGATAGATTAAAAAATTTAGAAATTATTCGCAAGGCAAATACGGATTGCTTCTTATAAAAATACCATATTGCTTTTACAGAAGAATGGTTCCAAAAAATTTAAATTGTTTAAAATTTAAAATATTAAAAAGGGATAAATGAAATTAGGCGTAAACATAGACCATATCGCCACATTAAGAAATGCGAGAGGAGATGATTTTCCTTCCCCCGTACATGCCGCTTTCGTCGTCTTGGAAGCAGGGGCGTCGAACGTAACGTGCCATTTAAGGGAGGACAGAAGACATATAAAAGACGACGACGTCATAATTATATCGAAGCTAACCAAAAGATTGAATTTAGAAATGTCCGCAGACGAAAAAATAGTTAAAATAGCCCTGGACGTCATGCCGAAAAGCGTTACCATAGTTCCGGAAAGGAGGCAGGAACTCACTACCGAAGGAGGGCTCGATGTAGCAGCGGATATTAAAAGATATGAAAGCATAACCGGCGAATTCAAATTTAAATTTACCGACGCCGCCGTATCGGCGTTCATAGAGCCGGATCCAAGGCAGATAGACGCTGCGGCAGAAGCCGGATTTGGTTTTATAGAAATACATACGGGAAGATATGCCGGCGAAAGAACCGAAAGCGGTAAATATAGCGAACTTTTTAAAATTAAAACCGCCGCCGAATATGCTCGCAAAATAGGTTTGCGCGTTAATGCCGGACACGGACTTAATTATCAAAACATATACGATATTGCTATGATAGGCGGGTTCATGGAGTTTAACATCGGTTTTTCTATAATATCTAAATCTGTTTTCTGCGGATTGGAGACCGCAGTCAAAGAAATGCTCTCAATTATAAAAGCTGCCGAATTTGCAAATTGTCGTAATACGTAAGAAAAATGATTTCAAAAAAACAAAATTCAAAATGCTTAAAGGAATAGGAATAGACATAGTCGATATAGGTAAAATTAAAAGGATAATCGAAACCAGAAAGGAAAAGTTTTACTCAAGAGTTTTTTCTAAAACAGAAGTCATCGCCATAGAAAATGTCCGCAAAAAAAACGAAAAAAGAGGATTTCAAAAAGCTGCGGGATATTTTGCCGCTAAAGAAGCCTTTTTAAAAGCGGCAGGCAAGGGACTTTTTTCTATTCCTTTAAACAAAATAACAATATTTAACGGCGAAGAAGGACGGCCGTATATAAGATTAGAACTGGAAACGGAAATAAATGGCGTCGAAAATTTTTTTTCGGCGCATGTAAGTATAACCCACGACAAAGGATTTGCTTGCGCAGTGGTAGCCGTTCAATAAAAAATAAAAATGGAATTATATTTTTCTAACAATTTAAAGAAAATAGACGAAGAAAGTTATTCCGTTTTCGGATATTCCGAAAACATGCTAATGGAAAATTCAGGAAATGGCTGTTTTAGGGAGATTTTAAAAACATATTCCTCAAAATTTCTTTTGGATGCCCGTTTTACCGTCGTATGCGGCAAAGGAAACAACGGCGGCGACGGCTTCGTGCTTTCCCGCTATCTTTTTAACGCCGGTTTTATCGTTAAAACGGTAATTCTCGGGGAAATAAATTCTTATAAAGGCGCATCGGAAGATAATTTAAATATATTAATTAAATTAATCGAAAAAACGGATAAAGTCGAAACAAACGAAAAAAACTCAAAATTTAAAATAATAAAGATTACTGGAGAAAACGATATTCCCGTCCTGGAACAAATTTTAGACGAAACGGACATTTTAGCCGATGCAATTTTTGGGGTAGGATTAAACAGGGGTATAAGCGGTTTTTTTAAAACCGTCATAGACAAAATAAACGATAAAAGCGCAATAAGAAAGTTCGATATTTTATGCATAGACGTTCCAAGCGGCCTTAATGCCGATACCGGCCAGTATATGGGGGCGGGCATTAAAAATAATATTAAAAAAATTTTTACTTTAGGAGGGTTAAAGGCCGGTTTTTTTATAGGCGAGGCCGAAAAGTTGCTTTTAAACGAAAAAACCGTTCTTATAGATATTAACCAACCGTTATGGCTGTTAAAAAAATACGCCTCTAAAATTAAATTAATTAACGAAAAAGAAATAGCGGGGTTTTTTGGACGAAGAAAAGAGACCGGAACTAAATTCGACTACGGACACTTATTAGTGATAGCCGGCAGCAGGGGTAAAAGCGGCGCGGCTTATATATCTTCATATGCCGGTCTTAAAGGAGGCGCCGGGTTAGTCACTTTGGCAACCCCTTCTGGATTAAATAATATTATGGAAGAGAAAACATGCGAAGTTATGACGTACCCTGTTACAGACGATAACTTAGGGTTTTTTACTGAAAACGGGGCGGCGGATATAGCAAAAAATTTGCTTAAAGGGAAAACTGCGGCGGTAATAGGCCCCGGTATCGGTTTAAAAGAAGAGACTAAAAAGTTTTTATATAAACTTCTTCGCGAAATCAAAACTCCTATTGTTCTCGATGCAGATGCATTAAATATTTTATCGGAAAATAAGGAATTTTTAAAAGAAACCGCAAAAAAAACAGACGTAATCATTACTCCCCATTTTAAGGAGATGGAAAGGCTTTCCGGCATAGACAGAAAAGATATAGAAAAAGATACGTTGAATATCGGAAAAAAATTCGTTAAAGAATTCGGCGTATATTTAATCCTTAAAAGCTCGAGTATGTTTATTTTCGATAAAAACTCCGAAAGAATATATGTTCAATACGGACACAGTCCTTTATTGGCGAGCGGCGGCAGCGGGGATGTTTTAAGCGGACTCGTGGGTTCTTTGATTTGCGGCGGGATGAATTTGCTTGACGCTATGCAAAGCGCGGCTTTTGCGCTGTATTATTCGGCTAAAAACCTTGAAGGGAAATACGGCGATTTTGGGGCAGGAGCGGTAAAAATTGCGGAAAATATTCCAAAAGCCGTTAATAAATTAATCAGAAATAATGAGGGGGAAGCGTTATTATGATAACAGCGGGCGATATTATGACTAAAAACGTAATAGTTTTAAAAGAAGACGATGAAATAAAAAAGGCTTCCGATATCTTTTTAAAGAATAAAATAAATGCTATACCCGTGGTAAATAACGATAATAAATTATGCGGAATAACGTCCGAAACCGACCTTGTTTACCAGGAATCAAACCTGCATATACCAACGGTTTTTACTGTATTCGACAGCATATTTTATCTCGGAACGTCGAAGCACTTTAAAGAAGACGTGGATAAAATAACTGCCACAAAAGTTAAAGATATTATGAATAAAAATGTTTTTTACGCAAAGAAATCCGACGATATATACGACTTGGCTACGATAATGGCGGATAAAAAATTTTATTCCATACCTATAATAAACGACAATAAAGAAATAATAGGCATCGTAAGCCGGTTTGACATTATTAAAGCCATGTCCCAAGAAAACCAGAAAAAATAAATTAATATGACGGAAAACTATTCGGAAAAATTCGAATCCGATTCTCCCGAAAGAACGGAATCGATTGCCGGAAATTTCGCTATGACATTAAAACCGCCCGCATTCGTCGCTCTTAACGGCCCGCTCGGCGCGGGAAAAACTAAATTTTCATCCGGAATAATAAGGTTTTTTTGCGGTAATTTAAATCCTACAAGCCCGACATTTTCTATAATGAACAGATACTCGTGCATGGAAGTAGCGATAAACCATTTTGATTTTTATAGGTTAAAAACGGTATTAGACCTTGAAAACTGCGGATTTTTCGATTCGCTTAGCGGTGAAAATATTACAATAGCCGAATGGACGGATATAATAGGCATAGATTATAAAAAGTTCGCCGAAAAGGGTTATTATACCGTAAATATCGATATAAAAACAGGCGGTAAAGAAGGGAACGAAAAAAGATTTATAAAAATAGAAAAAATTTTGTAAATAAAATATAATTATTTTTAAGTATTCTTTAGGATAATTAAATTGCGAACCGGAGGAAAAGTTTTGGAAAAATTCGACGTTTGTATAATAGGCGGAGGGCCGGCAGGGTACGTTAGCGCATTAAAATGCGCCATAAACGGATTATCGGCGGCAATCGTAGAAAAAGAAAGATTTGGCGGCACATGCTTAAACAGAGGTTGCATCCCTACCAAAGTCCTTTATTCCAAGGCAAAATATTTAAGCAAGCTAAAAAAACCGGAAAGAGGGTTTACAATAGCCGGATTCGATTATAATTACGCAGATATAATAAGCTATAAAGACGAAGTCGTTTCTATGCTGACGGGCGGCGTAGAAAAGCTTTTAAAAACAAGAAAAGTTAGTATTTTTTACGGAAACGGAAAGATTGCAGGAAAAGACGGCAGCGAGTTTATCGCCGGCATTAACCCGGCTAACCCGAAAGAAGACAGAAACTGCGCAGGCATCCAGATATCTGCAAAAAATATTATCGTAGCGACCGGGTCCGCCCCTCTTATGATACCTGTTTTTAATATAGACCATAAAAATATTATAACTTCGGACGAAGTCCTTTCGCTAAAAGAAGTTCCCAAATCGCTTATTATAATAGGAGCAGGAGTTATAGGATGCGAGTTTGCCAATATTTTTTCGGAATTCGGGACGTCTGTTAAAATGCTGGAACTTTTGCCGTCTATACTTTCTACCGAAGATAAAGAAATTTCCAAATATATCCATAAAAATTTCAAATCCCGCAATATCGATATAATGACCGGCGTAGAAGTTTCAGGCATTAAAGCCTTAGATTTAGACAATTGCGGTAAAATCGGAGCCGAAGCAGAGCTTAAAACCGGAGAAAAGTTTAAAGCCGATAAAGTTCTTGTTTCGATAGGCAGGAAATTAAATACCTCCGGAATAGGGCTTGAAGAAGCGGGAGTTAAATTGGATAAAAGGGGAAAAATAGAAGCAAACAAAAAGAACGAAACGAACGTTAGAGGCATATACGCATGCGGAGACATAATAGACGGACCGATGCTCGCCCACAAGGCTTCGTATGACGGCATCATAGCGGCGGACAATATTGCCGGAATAAATAGGGAAAAAAATTACGGGGTTTTGCCATGGTCGATATATACTAATCCAGCCATCGGTACTGTTGGACTTAAAGAAGGAGACGAAGGGCTTTCGCATTTAAAATATTCGGTGGGGCGTTTTTCGTATGCCGCAAGCGGCATGGCTTTGGCAATGGAAGAACCGGAAGGGTTCTTAAAAGTTATCGTAGATGAAGAATCTAAAAAAATAATAGGAGCTACCGGAATAGGGGCGGACATTCCCGAACTTATAGCCGAAGCATCTTCTTATATGCATTTTGGAGGCACTGTGTCAGACGTGGAATCGACGATACATTCGCATCCGACGCTTTCGGAAATTGTTCCTGAAGCGGCGCTGGATTCCATAGGGGAAGCAATTCATAAATTTAATCCGAGAACGGCAAAAAAACACGGCTGAAAAACAAAAACGGTCAAAGGAATATTTTATGGCTTTAATAGTTCAAAAATTCGGCGGAACGTCTATGGGCAGTACAGAAAAAATTAAACAGGTAGCCGGACGCATAATAAAGGAAAAATTGCAGGGCAACGACGTAATAGCGGTTGTCAGCGCAATGAGCGGCGAAACAAACAGGCTTTTAGACCTTGCGTTTAAAATCGGCGGACGCCATGACGATATGGAAACAGACTTGATAATATCGAGCGGGGAACAGATTAGTTCGGGACTTTTATCCCTCGCGTTAAAAAACGAAGGCTACGATGCAGTGCCGTTATTAGGACATCAGGTAAAAATCGCCACCGACGAATCTTACGGAAAAGCGAGAATATCTTCCATAGATTCTAAAAATATATACAAAATGATTAAGGATGGTAAAATAGTAGTTATAGCCGGATTCCAGGGCATAGATTCAAACGGATTTATTACGACGCTCGGAAGGGGAGGCTCCGATACCACGGCTGTAGCCGTAGCGGCTGCCGTTAATGCAGACAGGTGCGATATATATACGGACGTGGACGGAGTTTATACGGCAGACCCTAATATCGTTCCGGATGCGCGTCGTTTAGATGTCGTATATTTCGACGAGATGATAGAAATGTCGAGTCTCGGCGCAAAAGTTTTGCAAATAAGGTCGGTTGAATTTGCTATGAAATACGGAGTAAATCTATTCGTTAAATCGACTTTCGTAGAAGGAAAGGGTACGCAAATAAAATTTTCGGGGGATAAATATAATATGGAAGAATTGCAGGTATCGAGCGTTGCATGCGATAAAGACGAAGCTAAAATTTCCATCAGAGGAATTCCGGATAAACCGGGCATTGCGGCAAAGATTTTTTCGAAAATATCCGAGGCCAATATAGTGGTTGATATGATTATTCAGAATATCTCCGTGGAAGGGCATACGGATTTAACATTTACGGTTTCCAAAAAAGACTTAAAAAAGGCCCTGGGGATAACCGGGGAACTTTCGAGGGAGTTAAATGCCAAAGAAGTGCTAAGCGACGATAAAATCGCCAAGATATCGGTTATCGGCGTAGGCATGAGAAACCACTACGGCACTGCCTCGACGATGTTTTCCGTTTTAGCTGACGAAAATATAAATATTATGATGATTTCGACATCGGAAATTAAAATATCCTGCATTATAGACGCGAAATATGCGGAGCTTGCTGCAAGAATTCTTCACGAAGCGTTTAATCTCGGAAAGGCTAACGATTAATTATTAATTAAAAACATGGACGTAAATAAACATATGGGTAAAAATAAATCCGCCGGAACCGAAACAGGCGATTTAATAGAAGTTTACGATACTACTTTAAGGGACGGGACGCAGGGCGAAGGTTTTTCTTTATCTATCGACGACAAGCTAATGATAGCCGGCATATTAGACGAACTCGGCATAAAATTCATAGAGGGAGGATTTCCGGCTTCAAACCCTAAAGACAAAAAATTTTTCGATGCGGCTTCTAAAAAAACATTTAAAAAATCCATATTAACCGCCTTCGGAAGCACAAGAAAAAAGAACGCAAGCGCTAAAGACGATCCGGGTTTAAACATTTTAGCTGAAACTAAAGTCGATTATATTACCGTTTTTGGAAAATCCTGGGACTTGCACGTCGAAAGCGTTTTAAAAATAGGTTTAAACGAAAATTTAGAAATTATAGAAGATTCTATAAAATATTTAAAATCCTGCGGTAAAAAAGTATTTTTCGATGCGGAGCATTTCTTCGACGGTTTTAAAAATAACGGAGATTATGCCGTTAAAACCATTAAAGCCGCTATCTCCGCAGGAGCGGAAAAAGTTGTTTTGTGCGATACAAACGGAGGTTCGCTACCGGGAGATATTTCTATAATTACAGAAATTCTTAAAAATAGATATAAAATAAACATCGATCGGCTTGGAATCCATACCCATAACGACAGCGACTGCGCGGTAGCAAATACTATTGCGGCAGTATCATGCGGCATCAGGCATATTCAAGGAACTATAAACGGATATGGGGAAAGAACCGGAAATGCAAATCTATCCTCTATTATCCCAAATTTAGAATTAAAAGCCGGTTATAAAACCATAGGCAGGGAGAACCTTAAAAATTTGCTTAAAGTTAGCCGCCTGATCGACGAAATATCTAACAATACTCCGGTTAAAAATATGCCTTACGTAGGGGAAAGCGCGTTTGCCCATAAAGCAGGGCTTCACGCAAACGCCGTTTTGAAAAACCCTTCTTCTTACGAACATATAGACCCGTCATTAGTCGGGAACAACAGGAGGTTTTTAATTTCCGATTTATCGGGAAAAAGCAGCATAGAGGCTAAAGCGAAAGAACTTGGACTTAGCGCTGGTTCCCTTTCCGATTTGCAAGAAACGGAACTTTTGAATAAAATTAAAGAGTTAGAGAATCGAGGTTTTAACTTCGAGAGCGCCGACGGTTCCTTCAAAATACTCCTTAATAAATTTTCGTCGGAAGATTACAAAAATAAAGAGTATTTCAAACTTATATCCTATAGGGTCAATATAGAAAAAACCACCGGCAGCGATATTTTCAGCGAAGCCGTAGTTATGGTAGAAGTAAAAAATAAAACCGAACATACGGTCGCCGTGGGAAACGGTCCGGTAAACGCCCTGGATAATGCCTTAAGAAAGGCGTTAGTAAAATTTTATCCCGTATTAAGCGAGATGAAACTCACCGATTTTAAAGTTAGAGTAATAAGCAATAAAACCCAGTCGGGAACTGCCTCTTACGTCAGGGTTTTGATAGAATCTTCGGATAAAGAAGAAAAATGGACTACCATGGGCGTGTCGGAAAACATAATCGAAGCGTCCTATATGGCTCTTGCAGACGGCATAATTTACAAATTAGATAAAGAAGAATCCAAATAATAACATAATAAATAGGCTTCTGAATAAAATAAGCTATGCTTCGTTTGACTTCGCTGCACTTCGTTAGAAATTTATTTTCTTGGAATAACTGATTTACACATAAACTAATTTAACATTTTAATAAATATTTTAAAATATGGCAGATTTCGATAACGTAAAAGAAATCGGTTTTTTTAAGTCGTTATTTCTCACATGGAAACAATCGCTGTTTAATCCAGAAAAATTCTATTACGAAAACTTTAAGAAAATAGAGGGAGGGGAGGGAAAAGAAGGAACAGAACATCACAGGCGCGATACGAGCCCTATAATGCGTCCTTATTTTTATGCCATAATATTTACTTATATAAATTTAGTATTTTCTTTTTTTTGGGAAATTATATTTTTTAAGATAGGATTTTATAAAAATTATGCAATATTGCCTAAAATTCCGCTTTTTTTTACGGATAAAAACTCGATAGATTTCTATTTAATTATAGGAATAGTCTTTCTCTTAATCCTTCTTGGAATATTATACACGATTTTTTTAGCCCTTTTAACTATCGTAATACATGGATTCGTAATGCTTATGGGGGGACAGCACGGAATAAAAAATACGTTCAGGATAATATGTTATGCTTCAGGCGTAGGCGTTTTTTCGATATTTCCTTTATTTGGATACAATATATCCGCTGCATGGTTCGCCGCATTATTGATAATAGGGATTAAAAAAACGAACGCCCTTTCGACGCCAAGATCTATTATGGCGCTTCTTCTGCCTTTTATTTTTGTTTCGCTTATATTGGCGGCATTTATTATAAAAATTTTAGCGGCAAGATAAACTTTAGACCTTCAAATTCAAACATCATGCCCTGCCGGAAGAGCCCAAAACTTTCATTCTTTCCCTAATTACTTCAATTACGTAGTCTTTTGCCGGACCGAAAATTTTTCTCGGATCTATTTGGGATTTATCAGTAGCCATGCTCTCCCTGACTTTAGCTAAAAATGATATGCGCAAATCGGTATCGGTGTTGACTTTATTGATGCCGTTTTTTATGGCTTCCTTTAAGACGTCGAACGGCAAGCCTTTAGCTCCTTTTAAATTTCCCCCGAACTCCTCGAATTTTTTGGACGCCGGTTCGGGAACGGACGATGCGCCATGAAGGACTAGCGGAATACCGGTCAGCTCTTTAACCTTTTTTAGCCTTCCCATATCGAGTTTTGCCTCTCCCTTAAATTTAAAAGCTCCGTGTGAAGTGCCTATCGCCGGAGCTAGAAAGTCGATTCCCGATGCCGAAACAAAATCGCGGGCTTCGTCCGGACGAACAAGAACCGCATCTCTTTCCGCTACGGAAACGTTATCTTCGACTCCCTGAAGCCTGCCGAGTTCGGCTTCGACCGAAACGCCTATTGGACGACATATTCCTACAACCTGTTTCGTCATTTTAAGATTTTCTTCATAAGGAAAATGCGAGGCGTCTATCATAACGGAAGTAAAACCGGCCTTGATGGCCGTCATAACCGCCGCTAAATTAGAACCATGGTCCAAATGAAGCGCTGCGGGAATTTGCGGATAGTCATCCGAAAGGGTTTTAACCATAGAGTATAGCATTTTTGGTCCCGCATATTTCATAGCGCCCTCGCTTGCGGCGATTATAATAGGAGATTTTTCCGACTCCGCAGCGGAAAATACCGCTTGCAAAAATTCCATATTGTTAACGTTAAAAGCTCCTACGGCATAACCTTTTTTATTTGCATCGTCAAGTATTTGCTTTGCGGAAATTAAAGACATTTGCAACCTCCATGCTTATATGGTTAATTAATAAAATGACCGAGCAAATTGGCGGAAGCGTACGGGAATCGAACCCGCCTTGCCCTTATGGGGACAACAATCGATTTGAAGTCGAAGGGGAGCACCAGCCCTCCAATCACTTCCGGCATACACCTTAATATATCTTATTAAATTATATTATATAAAGACTATTTGTTCAAGGGCATTAAATTAATTATGAAATAATTTAATATAATTCCTGCTTTAATTTCCAGTTTTAGTGTTTAAAAATAATCGTTTATATGATAAAATAAAATACAATAAGCAAAATATCTGATAAGTTAGCGTAAAAGCTAAAAAATGCTGCCATAAAAACTAATATGGATAATTGGAAATTAGGGGAAGGGGAAAACGAGCTTTTTAAAGATTACGACGACGGCAGCTCGAAAAAAGGCTTTTCTTTAGGAGAGCCGAACGAAGACTTTTCCTATAAAACAAACGATAAAATTTTTTCCAAAAAAGAAAATGTTGAAAAAGAGGCTAAATTTAACGGCGGTAAAAAAAATGGATTTAAAAAAATATTTTATATTATACTTGGAATAGCCGCTTTACTTTCTGCTTTATACCTATATAAAACATTGTTTTTGGGCAATCATACAAATATAAAATTATTTGATTTAAAAACGACTGTTTATAAATCTAACGTCTTGCCGGAAAACAATTTGTTAATAACGGGTTATTTAATCAACAAAAATAAATTTCCTGTAAGCTACGTAAAGTTGACCTGTAAACTTTACAGCACGAAAAATATAGTCCTCTTGACAAAGCATGTATATGCGGGAAATTTTATACGCGTAAAAAAACTTAAAAATATATCGAACGTTGCAATAAATATGAAACTGGAGAATAAAGAGGGCAGAAATATGTCCGACATCGAAATTTTGCCAAACCACCCGATAAGATTCATGGTGGTTTTCTTCGATATAAATCCGAATTCAAAAAACTATTCGGTATCAATCGAACATTTTTACGAAGTCAAAAAATAATCAAGCTTTTTTTGCCGTTTTAACCGTTTTTGTTCCTGCGGTTTTTTTCCTTTTTGCGGACGAAGCGGAAGTCAGAGAAGCCGTTTTGGTTCTTGCAATCTGTTTTCTTCCAGGCTTTGAAGATTTACCGTCACCGGCCGAGCCTTCAGGCGTAACGTCTATTTCATCTTTTCCTGAAACGCTGTTTTTAAAGTTTTTAAGTGCCTTGCCGAGTCCGCTTCCAATCTCCGGAAGCTTTCCCGCTCCGAATATTAAAAAAACTACCGCAAGAATGACGATTATCGTTATCGGCGTAAATCCAAACATTTTAACACCTCCCCATATAACGTAATATAAATAATATACTCAATATACAATTTTATTTTATAAGGTCTATGAGGTATCGAGGGTTCGACTCAATTCCCGTCTGCCTCCACTTAATATATTCTTAAACTTCAATACTGCAATAACTGGCGGAGAGAGAGGGAGTCGAACCCTCGATAGACTTACATCTATACATGATTTCCAATCATGCTCCTTCGGCCTCTCGGACATCTCTCCGCGAAAACACTGCTTTAAAGTTATAAGCTATATATTCATTATACATAATTTATCATTATTTTAAAATATATTCAAAGATTATTTTTAAATAATTTAAAAAAGCAAATTTTATATTGACAAAAAAATGCGTATTTTGATAAAATACTTAACAGTAGTTTTTTTCTCCATTTTCCCCTGATATATGCCGAATATGTCAGGGGTTTCTAATTTAAAAGTATTTTTTTGCAGCGAAACGCTATGAAAAAAGAAAAAATAATTAAAGCAGACAATATAGCAAAAGAACTTTTAAAACCATGGGGAAAATCAAAAAAAATAGTATTTACGAATGGCTGTTTCGATATTATACATGCAGGACACATAAGCTACCTTAACGAAGCAAAATCTCTTGGAGATATCCTTATAGTCGGCCTAAATAGCGATAATTCCGTAAAACGCTTGAAAGGGGAAGGCAGACCAATTATATGCGAAAAAGACAGGGCATACGTCCTTTCAAGTCTTAAACCGGTCGATTATGTTATAATATTCGACGAGGATACCCCTTACAAACTTATAAAAGAAATTAAGCCGGATATATTGGTTAAAGGCGGGGACTACGAAGGAAAAGACGTAGTAGGCAAGGATATGGTAGAATCATACGGCGGAAAATTTATCCTAATAAATTTCCTCGAAGGAAAATCCACCAGCGGAATAATTAATAAAATAAAATCGCAATCCGATATATGATATATATGCACAATTTTAGGCCGAAAATTATAAATTAATCTTTATTATTTTTTAATATGGAAGCAAAAGAGGAAATAATGGTCGTTTCCGAATTTAATAATTCGGAAAAAGACTTATTCGAAGACATCGAAATTAGAAATCTTCTTAATTCTTTAGATGACGGAGTATTCGTGGTCGATAAAAACGACGTCCTCGTTTTTTATAACCACAGCGCTTCGTTGGTTTTAAAAACTAATTTAGACGGACTTTTAAATACAAATATAAACAAAATTTATTACTTTCAATGTCTTTTTAATGACCGGACAATCCCCTCCCATATAAGGGACCTCGCCTCAGGATATAAAATATCCAACATTTATAAAATAGACGAAAAAACCTATTATTTCGAAAATGAAAGAATAGATCTTTACGACGGTTATGGCAAAATTAAAGGCACATTATATCTAGTCCGCGATATCACGAAAGAAATAAGCCTGGAAATATCTTTATCGAACGAGATTAAATCCGACAGTCTTTCCGGGCTTTTCAATTCAAGGTGTTTTTATGAAAACATAGACAAAGAAATATCGAGGGGTTCGCGGTACGGATTAGATTTATCTTTAATTTTTATGGACATTAATAATTTTAAATTTTTTAACGACACATTAGGACATAAAACAGGGGACGAAATCATAAGATTTACCGGCGAAACGCTTAAAAAATCTATCAGAAAAAATATCGATTCCGCTTACAGGTACGGCGGAGACGAATTTGTCATAATTTTGCCTAATACTCCCGCAAAGAGATCTACTATAGTCGCAAACAGGATTTTATCTATTTTTCAAAGCGGATTTAACGATAAATTAAAAGTTTTAATTTCCGGCAAGGTTGACATTAAAGATTTAAATTTGGATAGTTTCATTTTTAACGACAATAAATCAAAAAAAATAGGCTTATCGATAGGCATAAGCGAGTATCAACAAGGCAAATCCGTCAACGAGCTTATTAAGGAAGCAGATGCCGCAATGTATAAAGCAAAAAAGGAAAGTGGATTTTCATTTTGCATTTATGAATAAATATAACGGATATTATATATAGATATATAACGAATAAATATTTAAGAAGTCAAATTAAACGGCAGGCGCACGAATGTTAATGTAATGCCGGTAATACAGGCAATGCTGCAACAATGATAAAGATAACCGAAAAATAAAAAAATACTAACAGAACAGACGTTAGTTCCATAATTTTTACCATATCCGGTATATTTTTATATGAAGGCGCACTGTAATTTCCAAAACCTATCGGCGGTCTTTCGCTTTTTACGCCTCCGTAAAAATTTAAACCGCCGAGTCTGATTTTAAACGCGCCTGCAGCAATAGATTCGAGCTGACCGCCGTTTGGACTTGGATGATTTTTTCTAAAACTAAGAAAAGATTTTATGGTTTCAATAAAATCGAAACGGTTTGCCTTTAAAATAACGCTTAAAATAAAGACTGATAACGCCATAAAAAAAGCCGTTATTCTGAATGGAATATAATTTAACGCATCGTCTAAACGGGCGGAAAATTTACCGAATTTTTCGTATTTGTCGTTTCTGTATCCCACTAAAGCATCTAACAAATTTACGCTTTTATAAATAACCGAAAAAATTATTCCGCAAAATACGGCCGCAAAAATGTGGATATTATAATATCCGCCCACTGTAAACAGGGGTAGAGAAGGCAAATATAGCTTAAGCTTATAAAAAAAATGCATGGATAATAATTTCATTATCGCCGCTCCGGCAAAAAAATAAAAAATTAAGGAACCTATTCCGTCTCCGGTGTTTTCAGCAACCGATTCGATTACGGCGCGGGAGATTTCGGATTCGTCTAAATTATGGGCATCCCTGCCTGCCAAAGATATAAGGTTTTTTCTGGCTCCGTTTATATCGCTTGATTTTATCAGGTTATAAATTTTTAGGCTTTCATATCTTAATCCGCCGACGGACATAAAAGAAGCAAAAATATAAACCGATAAAATATAGAAGAGCGGAGGATAAAAAACAAAAGCGGACGACAAAATAAACGAAAATAACAGCGATAAAGTAAAAACGGCAATAAGATTAAATAGAACGCCGGAAGTAAAAGCCGGTATGAATTTTGATTTGGAATTAAAAAATTTCTCCAGCGAGACTGCAATGAAACCCATTATATTTAAAGGGTGAAATTTATATTTTAATTTTCCCGTATATAATTCTAATAGAAAAGATGCGGCAAGTATAATGAATATCGTATAAGCCATAAATTTATATTATGCCGTAAAAATTATAACTGCATTTATTTCTGTATTTATATGATTAGACGCGGGCATTTTTAAAATGCTAACGTTTTAAGTTCTACCCCGGAATTCCTGTAATGCCTTTCGTAAACATATACTTTTATTAAATAAATCCCGGTAAATGACGACTTAGATATGGAAACGCTATATTTATAATCTTTATTACTCTTAAGCGTCGAAGTTTTTTTATACGGATTAAAATTATTCATAAAAAGCGTTTTGGACATTATGTTTTTTGCCGCAACCGTTTCATAAATAACGTTTTCGGAAGTTTCATAAAACCCTTGAGAATTTATCTGCGCCGATATTAACGGAACTAAAGCTATTCCGAGAATAAAAAGCGCGATTAATATTTCAAGCAGGGTAAAACCGTTTCTGTTATTAAAACGGATGTTTTTCCCTGCTTTTATTTTATTCATACTAATATTCAATTTATTAATACTAGATTTAACCATAATTTAATCATATTCGTATAATAAAGAACTTAATTTATAATTTGCGTATTTCCCATGGAAGGGTCTAAAAGCAGCGCCGTTTTTTTGCCGTTATTTACATTTTTAAAATAAATGCAGTATGAATAGGAAGAAACGCTTGGCGAAATCCAGATATAAACCGGCTTTTTATTGGCGTTTATATTATTATTATGATTTATATTTGCCGAACAGCTTAAATTGCCAGCCGAAACATCAGCCGGCAAAATTCCGTATAATTTAATACCTTTAAACTTTATTATGTGTTTACGGATAGTTTTAAGCGGCATAAGCTTATAGCCTTTTTTATACAAAACTGCCATTTCGTCTCTTTTAAAATCAAACTTTACATAAACGTCTTTACCGGCAAGCTTTCCGTATTTTTTTCTTAAAAGCGCATCTATCGTTCTTTTTGTTTTAAATATATATGGGTTTGTTCCAGAATAGAGTATAAAGTCTTTTATTTTAGGATACGTTATTACAAGAAGGGTAGAAATTATAATTAAGACGATTAAAAGTTCCAAAAGAGTAAAGGCGCCGCTTCCTCCTATATTTTTATTTAATTTGTTATATAAAATAAGCATAGCTAAGTTACTTATTTTACTATCTGTTATCGTTATTGAAGTTTCCAGCTTTCTATAGGGGCGTTTTTTCCGGTTCCGCCGGGCGCGCCGGTGGGCCCATATGATATAATAGCAAATGACCCGTGTTTTGACGGGGATACGTAAATATACTTGTTTCCCCAAGGGTCTCCCGGTATGCGGCTAAGATATCCGCCTTTCTGGTAATGTTTCGGTACTGGGGGCACGGCAGGCTTTTTCACTAATGCTTCAAGACCTTGGGCGGTAGTAGGGTAATTTCCGTTCTGAAGTTTATAGAGTTTAAGGGCGGTTTCAAAGTCTTTAATCTGCGCTATGGCTGCCGTTACTTTTGCTTTGTGCGGGGCAGACATAAACCTTGGGACTACTATTGCGGCAAGTATCGCAATGATAACCAAAACTATTAGAAGTTCTATTAAGGTAAAGCCTGAACTATTTTTAATTTTTTTCATAATTTTATTATATTATTATTAAAGATTAAACGAAAAATTAAATTTTTTAATGCCACCTGAATTTTTGCCCCCGTTAGAATTATTGCCGTTATAAGATATTATTCCAAATTTTATTTTAACCGCCTGCGGAAATGAGTTGTAAGCCGAATAATCGAATTTATCAAACCACATGCTATTATAATAATAACTTATTTTAAAATATGCAAGATTTTTTGCAAGAACTATTCTTTTATTTACTGCCGAAAGATGCCCCGCTTTATTTTTATAATAAGATTCTTTATAGACGAGTTCGTAAGATTTTTTGTTATTATTTTTTTTGACATAAAAATAGTTTATATTTTCAAATGAAGAATGAGAGATAAAAACCGACGGATTATGCGTCAGGCCCGTGAAATAAAGACTTAAAACGTTTTTATTGCCTTTATCGTCAGCTAAAAAATAAGGTTCCGAATAATTTAATCCTATAATCTTTCTATGTAACATGTTAAATATATAAAGCGCTTCTATTCCTGGCTTGCCTGATTTTACGGTCGCCGTTCTTGCTTTTTGAGTGGAATTCAATGTAAAATATAAAAAAAGCATTATAATAAGGAAAACGGACATCGCTATGAGGGTTTCCAAAAGGGTAAAACCTGCTTTTGTAATTAAATTATTCATATTATTTACTGTATTCTTATTGTTACTGACGTTTTTCATTTATATGTTTTTCCCTTACGAAAGACTAAAAACGCCTATAGAAGCCGCCTTTTACAAAAAAACGGGCATTAGTTTAAGTATTAAAAAAATTTACTACGGTTTTCCGTTTTATATAAATTTTTCGTCAATCGGGTCAAGGACGTTTTATATAAAAAGAGCCGGTATGGATATATCGCCTGTAGTGCTTCTAAATTATATAATTTTTAAAAATATTTTGCTAAAATTAAATTTAAACGGCGTTAATGTTAAAAACGTATTGGGCATTTCAGGCATTAACCTTAACGAAATCGACGTAAATTTCCATATTATTAAACCAGGCATGGTCCAATCGCCGGATATGGCAAATAGCGCCTCGTTGAGCGGAACGGCAACTTTTAACGGAGGTTTGAAAGGAAATTTAAAAATCGTAAAAGCGTCTATTAATCCCTTTAATATTTCGGACGGCATATTAAAACTAAAAATTAAAAATAAAACGATTTCAAAGAAATACGGCTTATTGATGAAAACAATATTTAAATCCTCCAAAAACGGTTATTACGTTTACTACATAAAGAATTTCATGCCGTAATACGCGTAATATGTAATATATAAAACTTAATAAATTATAGTAAATCAGAATAATTAAAAAAATAGGACTAATCTGGCTAACGCGGCCTTTCGTACAATTTTTCGGTATTTCCGCCTACAAAATAGTAAAGAGAAGTTATAGAAGCCCTTGCCCCGCGGTAATAGCCTTCGGCTTTAATTTTATAGTATGCGGAAGCCAGCTCTATTAAAGAAGACATGGCGGTTAAATTGCTTTCGTTAAAACCTGGAACATTGGCAATATCCGCGACAGAAATTATCGGATTGTTTATGCGGTAATTTACAAGCTCCTTAGCATCTGAAACGGAAATGAGCGGGCTTAACGCATAAACTACCTGGTAAGGGGCATAATTTATATTAATTAGGCCTGACGAGTCGACGCAGAGAAAATTTTTAAGAATATAATAATATTTATATTTCATTCCGGGAACGAGCATTAAATCCCTTATGCTTAAAAATGGGACTTTATAAGTTCCGGATTCAAGCTGGGGTTCTCCAGCTGCCATTACCGTATTTAAAGAGGTTTTTATATTTACATATTTAGTAAAATTTGACGAAAGGTTATTATAGCTTAACGAATGTTTAAGCATAAAATTTTCTATGCCGTTAAGAAGAGCCTGCGGCAGTCCCAGAACATAAAACAGCTTTTGAAGCTCTCCGTAAAGCGTTTCGTTTACCGAACCGTCGGCATAAATTAACATATTTATATTAAATTTCGTTCCTTGAGGATAAACGAACAGTTTAATCGCCCCTCCAAACAGCGGATAACTGTTTTGGTATAAGGACATATCTTTAAATAGAATATTCTGCTCCAAAACATTGGCATTGTATTCGGATATGAGATATTTAGACAGGCTAATACCGGATTTTGCTATATAATATGCTTTTGCCCGGTTTTCGAGATATCCGGCCCGATTAACATATTCTTTGGTCTTAACTATGAAGCCGGTAATAAGGGCGCTTAAAAGCCCTACGACCAATATTACGTAAAGAAGGGCTGAACCTGAGTTTCTAAACAAATTTCTTGGCAAACCCGGTGAAGTTTTAAGGAAGCTTAAAAAGTTTTTACGTGAAACGTTAAGTAAGCTTTTAAGATTTAGCTTTTGCATCGGAAAGGTTTTTTGCATCTGAAACATTTATGGACGCTTTAAGATTTAAAAGTTTTTCGTCGTTAAAATTTCTTTTTATTTCAAGAGATTTGATTTTAACGTTAAAACCTGAATCCGACAAGAAATATATTACGTTAACGGTTTGATTAAGCGAAATACTTTTTAAAGACAGGACTATATTTTCGCCGCCGGCTTTATAGCTTGCGTAGAGATTTTTAATATTTTTCTCAGGAATACCGAAAAACGTAAGGCTTGCTTTAAAATATTTAAAAAAACTTTTGCTTTTGCCCATGCCATTGCTTAATTTCATTGTATTGATTTTACCGGCGGGATTATTTAGCCGCGTTTCTTTTTTAATTGCGTTTATCCTTGCAGAATAAAGCATTACATAGTTTAAGGAAGATTTTTCGGCTTTTAGAGCGGTAGTTTCGAGGGCATTTTTTTTAACAAGGGGCAGAATAAAATAAAATACGATTACTAAATAAGCCATTAATAAAAGACTTAAATACAATAAATTTCTTTTATTTAAGACGAATAATTTAGAAGCGCTATTAATGGTAAACATATTACAGCTTTATAAATTCTATAATTATATTATTATAATTTAATTAATTATATATCTAAAATAATTAAAATAAAACAACAATATTCAAGCAACAATATTTAACTATTGTCTTACAACGTATTACGCTGTTTCGACTTATTTTTTTTAAAAATATGTTATATAATTATCTGCATAATGAAACTTTTATATAAGAATTTTAATTTATTTCAAACTTCCGTCCCTTGCCTTATCCTGCCTACAAATGCAGTTTCGTATAAAATATTGTCGTTCCCATTCGAGCTTAAAAATCCAAGATTATACGGCGAACTTGCCAAAACCGGATTAGAAGAGCTTATACCTTTAAGCATAGACGGCCTCTATATCGCGGTAAACAAAATTTCCAAGAATAAAATTCTAATCGAGTATTTTAAAAAAGAATTTATAGAAAAGGTTTTTACGGAAGACGAGGTACTTAATAATCTTCGTAAAAAGCAAAAAATAAGAATTTATACACCGTTTTTTTTACTGCATTCTTATTTAAAATTACAAGAACAAATTAACAATGCGCTTACCTCAGGCAAAACAAAAATTTCGGTTTTATGGAAAAGCGAAAAGAATGGGGTAAGCAAGGAGCCTTCCAAAAACACAGTCAAATTAGTTTATTTAAACGGGGAACTCGAAGAAATAGACGAGCTTAATAAATTAAACCCGATAAGCTTGAACACAGGCAATAGCGATAGCTATAGCTCAATTTTCGATTTAACTATAATAGAACCGGATGCAGCAGAAATTGCTTTAGACCATTTTTTAAAAAGCAAAAAAAGGGTTGGCTTAAACTTGGAACAGCCAAAATACGTCTTATATAACGGCGGATTAAACGGCGGAAAAAGCGAAGGAATAGACGCAAAATTCCAAAAATATTTTAAGAAAACCGCGGCGGCATCTTTATCTATATTAATATTATCTTCCGCCTATTTATACCTCAACGGCTATTATAAATTTAACGAAATCAAAACCGTACAATCGAAAATAAGCGGGATTTTGACGAAATACTATCCGGGGCAGAAGATATTTTACGAACCTAAATACGACGTAAAATCTTATTACGATAAGTTATCGTCATCTAATTATTCAGGCAAAGAAGGCAAAGATCTTTTAAATTTTTTAAAATATGTTTCAAAATTTAAAAATGGCAGAGTAAATATAGAACTTAAAAATATAGGGTATTCTTTCGGCGAAATAAATTTTTCCGGAAAAACCGAAAACGGAGAGGCTTTTAACGAACTTATGAGCTATTTAAAAAATAAGTATAAAACGGTAAAAGTTTTAAAGTCGAGCGGAAAAAATTTCGACATTCTTATAAAATTAAATAACAAATAAAAAATAAGCGAAAAATAACAAAATAACAAATGGCGAAATTTAAATTTAATACATTAACATTATTAAACAAAGCCTGGACGCAGCGCATCTCAAAACGCTTTTCGAATCATTTTCGCGCAAATTTTTTAAATACCTTAAAAATATTTATAGCGCTATTTTTCGTTTCCATGGCTGCCGCTTTTACGGTATCTAAGTATATTTCATACAGGCTTTTTTTGGAAGGCGTAGCCGTTAAAAGCGCTTTTACTTCTAAAAAAACAGCGGTACGTAAAAAAATCGACATAGAAGCATTCACTCCCATCTTAAAAAACGACATATTCGGATTAAAGATCGACGGCCGTCTGCTTTCTTATAATCCCTCCAGAGCTATGCCGCCGCTTTCGGCTAAGTTGATAGGAACGATAAAAGGCGGTTTAAATTACGCCTTTTTTTTAAGTGGGCAAAAAATAATTTTTATAAAAAAGGGAGGGATTGTTTTGCCAGGGTATCTTTTAGAAAAAGTAGGCAGAAAAAGCGTAGTAATAAGCTACGGGGGCATATTAGAAACCGTTACGATAGCTACGTCTAAAGGTTTTGTTTCCGGCATCGGCTATACGGGCGCAAAACATTTTATGCCTGCCGGTATTGCGCAGCCGGAAAATTCAATTATAAAAAAAATAGGAAATAATTCATATATAGTAAAAAAATCAGGCATTAAACACCTAAACATGTCCATTGTATATACCCAGATGCATGCCGTTCCCAATATAGTAAACGGAAAAATATCGGGCTATAAGGTACTTAACGTAGTTCCCGGCAGTATTTTCTGGAATATGGGGCTAAGGCAGGCGGATGTAATAAAAGATATAAACGGTATTCCGCTAACAAATCCGGCGGAAGCGGTGGGACTTCTTACCGGGCTTCAAAACGAAAATTCTTTGAGCCTTAATATATTAAGGGGCAACAGCAGGATAACTTTAAATTATAAAATAGAATAAAAATAAAAATTCAAAATAATCGTCAAAACATATATAATAATATGCAAATAGAATTAAATAGAAGGTAGCCGCCATGAATTTTAAGAAAAATTATGTTTTTGTTATTTTTTTATTTTTATTTTTTTACGTAATCGTGAAACCCGCCTATTCCACAACCGTTCCTTCGGGAACGCCGGCACTAAATAATAATAATACGGCGAAAAAATCTTACGGGAAAAAAGAAAAAAAAGTTTACCGGTTTCAAAGTATCAAAAATAAAAAGGTCGTATTAAATTTCAAGAATATCGCTATTTCTTCCTTAGTTAACTTTATATCTAAAATTACTAAAAGGAATTTCATCTATAAGGGTAAAATCGCAGGGCATATAACCGTGGTTTCCTCTAAGAAAGTAACGGTGGGCGAGGCATACAGAGCTTTTTTAACTGCGCTTTCTTATGCCGGCTATACCGTAGTAAGAAGAAAAGGCTTTTATGAAATAGTCGGTTCGAGTTCTGCCCGCCAGGCCCCCGTTCCTGTGGGCATAGAAACTATGAACGCTAACGGCAGGGAGTTCGAAACTCAAATAATAAGGCTTAAATATCTAAACGCGCAAAGTATAGCCGGCGTTTTAACGCCGCTAATTTCGCCTTCGGCAAATATACAGAGCTACCTGCCGACTAATTCCATAATAATAACCGATTATGCTTCCGACATTAGAAAGGCGGATAAGATTATAAAAGCTTTGGACGTGCCTGATTACGGCCAGCGGATTGCCGTCTATCCGTTAAGATATATAAGAGCAAAAAAGATTTCGTCCATATTAAATATAATTTTTACCGGAAATCCGACGCCTAATTACGGCATTTCCAATATTAATTCGCAGTTTGTAAAAATCATTCCTTATTCTCCTTCTAATTCTCTTATCATTATGGCGTCTCCGCAAAACTTAAAAAGGATATTCCGCATAATTAAACCGCTCGACGTTAAGCCGACGGCTACCGGCGTTTCGATACACGTTTATAAATTAAGATATGCCAAATCTGATGAAATAGCCAAGATACTCACAGGTTTAATATCCAAATCAAGCGCCGTTTTAAAGAAAAATTCATATATCGCGAACGGTCATGCCGGAAGAGGTTTGCCGATAAAACCGGCGGCTGCGCCTGTTGCTGCCGTAAAAAGCGCGCAGGGAGGAGTTTCGATAGTCGGAAAAGCTGTTATAATCCCCGACAAAGAGGATAATTCGCTTATCATAGAAGCAAGTCCGCCGCAATATAAGGGAATTTTGTCCGTTATAAAACAGCTCGACGTAATGAGAAAGCAGGTTTACGTTCAGGTAATAATCGCGGAAGTCGACTTGAATAAATCTACGGAAATAGGAACGCAATATGGGGCGGAAGAAGGTAATTTCTTCGGCGAAGGCAACTATAATATGTCGCAGGGCATAACCGATTTTCTGTCGAACCCGTTTTCGGTTTCCGGTTTCGTCGCCGGAGCGGCAGGGGGACAAATTCAGCTTCCTATAGGACCTAACGGCACGATGGAAACGGTTCCTTCTTTTGCCGCCCTTTTCAGGCTAATAGCGACGGATTCCGATATTAACGTTCTTTCAGCCCCAGACCTTTTAACGTTAGACAACCAGAAGGCAGAAATAATGGTAGGGGAAAACGTTCCGTTCATTACGTCGAGCGCTACGTCGCAGTTTGCCCTTCAAAACATTGTAACCCAGGTGGAAAGACAGAAAGTCGGGGTCGAACTTAAAATAACCCCGACGTTAGATTCTAATAATTATATGCAGTTAAAGATATACGGCAAGATTTCCTCGATAATACCGAGTCCGGACGGATTAAACGCCAATACTGTCGGGCCTACGACTTCCGAAAGATATATCAAAACCAACGTGCTTGTTAAAAACGGCCAGTTAGTCGTTATAGGCGGGCTTATTCAGAATACTGTAGATAAAACTATTAACAAAATTCCTTTGTTGGGAGATATACCTATTTTAGGATACTTGTTTTCCGACAATCAGACACAGGTAGAGCACGACAATTTAGTTATATTAATTTCCCCAAAAGTTATAATGACAAATAATGAATTACGTATTATTACGAATTACAAGAAAAAGAAATTTTTTAGTTTTATGAAAAAATACCGCCAGCTGCTGCCGGGGGCAAAAAATATGCTTTTAATATCTCCGAAATATATAAGCCCCGGAAAAAACGGAAACAGTAAAAGCGGTAAAAAAATAAAAAAAGACTAAATACGGATTTGGAATATCGAGTAAATAAAATATGGAACATTTAGATTTAAATACTTTAGGCGGACAAATGTCGGACGATTTTGCCGATTTCATAAAAAGCAACTTTCGCTCCATATACCTTAAAAAGAACCTGGTTTTTCCATTAAAACTCAAAGAGGATGGCTATATAATTTTTACGGCGCAGGGAACGAAGGGCGATACCGTAAAGGACGTTATTTTAAAGCTGGGCGCGGAGGAATCGGATGGCGACGATAATAATTATGCCGTTAAAACGCAAATAATCGACGAAAACGAATTAATCGGATTAATTAATTCATATTACGAATTTTCGTTAAAAAATAGGTCTGACGAAAAAGGGGCGAATGGAACAGGCGCGAAGAATGGAACAGGCGCGGACGAATGGAGCAGCGAAGGCAGTAATTTAGACGCTCTTAAAGCCATCGACATAATAGACGTAACTTCCGACGCTCCGGCAATAAAACTTATAAACGCGCTAATATTGGAAGCTGTCAAGGAAAACGCATCGGATATTCATATAGAACCGTATTACGACCATGTGACCGTAAAGTTCAGGATAGACGGGTCTTTAGTCGAAAGAATTACCTTAAAACCCGGCGTGCTGCCTATTCTTGTTTCCAGAATTAAGGTTATGTCCAATTTGGATATTGCGGAAAAAAGACTGCCTCAGGACGGCAGAATAGAACTTACCGTAAAAAACAGACCGGTAGATATAAGGGTGTCGCTAATACCTACTATATTCGGCGAAAGAACTGTCTTAAGAATATTGGACAAATCCTTAAAATTATTCGATATTAAAGAGGTGGGTATATCGGAAGCTTATATGAATTCTGTTTACGATAGCTTAAAAAAAACCCACGGTATGATTATATCTACCGGGCCGACAGGCTCGGGAAAAACGACCACGTTGTATTCGTTTATCAATACCGTAAAAACGCTATATCCAGATAAGAATATTATGACGGTCGAAGATCCGGTAGAATACCAGATAGGAGGAATTGCACAGATAAGCATTAATCCTAAAATAGGCTTTACTTTCGCAACCGGCTTAAGGCATATATTAAGGCAGGACCCCGATATTATAATGATAGGCGAAATAAGGGATTTTGAAACGGCGGAAATAGCCGTTCAGTCTGCCCTTACCGGACACCTGGTTTTTTCTACGCTACATACTAACGATGCCGCAAGCGCCTTTACCAGGCTTACCGATATGGGAATAGAGCCTTTTTTGATATCTTCTTCGGTTTTAATACTTTTCGCTCAGAGACTTTTAAGGGTTTTATGCCCTAAATGCAAAGAGCCTGCCGTGGATTTTTTAAGCGGCGCAGGTTATTATCCAAAAATGCTCGATGAAGAATTCGGCGTGCCGTTAGAAGATATAAGAGGCAAAGAAATTTACAGGGCAAAGGGGTGCGATTTTTGCGCCCAGACCGGCTATAAGGGCAGAACCGCAGTTTACGAAATTTTAGAGATTAACGACGAAATCAGGTCGCTTGTCATGTCTAAGGCTTCAAGCTCGGAAATAAAAACCGCCGCAGTAAAAAACGGCATGAAAACGCTGCGCATGGAGGCGTTTAAGAAATTTGCCTCCGGAATTACCTCGATAGAGGAGATTATAAGAACGACGCAGAAGGATTGACCGGTCGATAAAGAAAAAGATTATTCCTCTAATTTTCTCTGCGGTTTGCGGATTCATAAGGATTTAAATATGCGTTAAAACTTATTTTTGAAGTATTTTAAGTAACTTATAATATTTAAATTAATTTATTACTTTAAATTATGCCTGTTTTTAATTACGAAGCTTTCGACGAAAAAGGCAAAAAAACTAAAGGGTATATAGAAGCCGATTTGAAGGAAGATGCTGCCGGTATTCTTAAATCCAAAGGGCTTTTCCCTTTTTCGGTAGAAGAAACAGGAACGACCGGAACAACAGGAATGACAAAAACGGCTGGAACGGCGCAGGCGGCAGTTGACTTTGAAACGACTTCGGGCGAAAAAGAAGGCAATATATCTAATTTACCGGTTTCTAAAATATCAGTTCAAATAAGCCGCTTATATAACGCGTTAAATAAAAAGATAGAAGCAAAACCGTCAAAAACTGAAATTCTCGTTTTTTTTAAGCAGCTTTATTCAATGGTTAAATCAGGTTCTACCTTGTATTCGGCGGTAAACGAGCTTAAAGACGAAGTAAAAAACGATTATTTTAAAAGGATACTCTCGGCGGTTTCCATGGATATCAAGGAAGGCGCCTCTTTTTCCGGCGCTATCTCCAAATATGATAA
Source organism: bacterium (assembly GCA_027319095.1). Lineage (GTDB taxonomy): Bacteria > SZUA-79 > SZUA-79 > Acidulodesulfobacterales > Acidulodesulfobacteraceae > Acidulodesulfobacterium_A. The sequence continues at coordinate 45,658 of DAHVNW010000012.1, forward strand.
TATTTTCGGAAGCCTGATAATTTATTCTATCAAAGCGGCGGAAGAATCCGGCAATATGACGTCCGTATTGAGCAAGCTAATCGCGCACCTCGAAGAAAGCATAAGCATTTCTAAAAAAATTAAAAACGCTTTAATTTACCCTTTTATTATGTCTGGGGTGGGCCTTGCTATTTTATTTTACATAATAGTCTATGTAGTCCCTATAATTTCTAAGGTTTTTAAGTCCATGCACCATTCCCTCCCGTTGCCGACGAGAGTCGTGCTTTTCACAAGTTTCTTGCTTTCGCACTATCTTATAATTATATTGATACTTGCCGCCTGCGGTTTTATTTATTTAAAAAGATATATTTCGACCAAAAAAGGCAGGCTTAAGTTCGACGGCTTCGTATTAAAACTGCCCCTTCTTGGAAATTTCATGGCCATGGGGGAAATATACAACTTTTCAGCCAACCTTTCGATGCTTTTATCGGGAGGGCTGACCCTGCCAAGGGCGCTCGAAATCTCCTCTCTTAATTTTAAAAATACCGTCTTGAAGGGATATATAGATACTGCAAAAGTTAGTTTAGAAGAAGGAAGGGGACTTTACGAACCGCTAAAGGATGCTAAATATTTTCCGTCCATGCTATTAAGGCTCATAAAAACCGGGGAAAAGAGCGGCAATCTGGACGAAATGATAAAGTCCGGCGCAGACATAATAAAAGACGAGATGGATTTTTTCGTCGCCAATTTTACCGCGCTTTTAGAGCCCGCTATGATTATTATTATGGGATTGGTAGTCGGTTTCATAGTAATCTCTATAATACTTCCTATTTTCGAAATGAGTTCGATGGTGCAAAGATAAAAAACAAGAATTAATTTTTAAATTTTTAGTTTAGTTATCTATGTGTAATAACATAGTAACGATAAATAGAAGATGTTGTAAGAACGACGCAGAGGGATTGACGGATTAGTAATGAAAAAAATTATTCCTCTATTATTAACGGCAATAATAATCTGTTTTATTAATAATATCAATCCAAATACCGCGGCTGCATCAAATATCTCGTTTAACGGGGTGGGGATAGTAATCGGCAGTTATCACTTTAATAACGACGGCAGCCATGCATGGAGGACAAAAACTTCTCGTTATAACGAATATAATCCAGGACTGACTGCATTTTTTAAAATAAACGGTAATCCGGTAATAGACGAGGCAGGTATTACTTATATTTCAAAAAACAGTTACGGCGTGCCTTCAATTTATGTTTCCGTATACCGTAGACTATTCAATGCCGGTCCGGTCCAGTTCGATCTTGCCGCTGCCATTGCCACAGGTTACGGCAACAAAGTCGAACTTGCAAATAAATTAGGCGGGCTTCTTCCGATAGCGGGAATCAGCCTGATTATTTTTCGGCATGTAGAAGTAGATATTATCCCAGCCGGATATGCAGCCGGAAATAGTGTCGCAAACGAAATCTTTTTTTCTCTGCGGTTTACTGGTTTATCAAATTATTAAGCCATTATTTTTATTTTAGTTTACATAATGTTTCTTATGGGACATACATAGAAATAATTTATAAACAGAGTTTTGAAATATTATATGTACAATACTCCAAATTAAGTACTACATATTATTATTTTTTAGCAAACAAAGATGCTTATTAAACGAGCCAGTTGATTATCTCGAAATTTTTATCCGGAATTACGGTTTCGAAATAACCGTTTACCGGAAAACGCTCTATTTCGGCAAGAAGATTATCTTTATATGTAAGAACGGCGTAAAAATCCAAAAAATTATTTGGCTGAACCCTTAATGCAGAAATAGGAATAGACACCTCTATAATTTTTTTATAAGCGGCTTTTATATCGGAATGCATACCATAGACGTTATCGCTGCCGTTACTGCTTGAAATGTTTCGTGTTTCGTTTTTTTTATTTGCTGCTTTATTTACTGCAAAATAATTTAATAATATATTCAAACTGTTATCAATATTAAATTCAAGTTTTAGTTCAATATTTGCTGGGTTAGTGAATTTTAATATAATAACTTTGCCGGGTAATTCGGAACGGTTTTTATCGCTTAAAAAATCGAACCTGATAAAAAATGCCGATTCGTTGAAACCGTATTGTATTTTTCTTATAAACCTGTCGGTATGCGCCATAGCTTTTCCGGATAATAAGCTTGGAAAGTAAACTGCGCTTCCGAGCCACTCGAAATAGTTATCCGCTATACCGTCTATATCCGGATATATATAAGAAACGATTGCAAGGTTAGGCTTAACCGCCATTTTTTCTTCTATTAGAGGTATATAATATTCATCCGGCGGGTTATCGTTCAAAAATTTATAGACGTTAATTAAATGCGTCCTGTAAAGTTGGTCGTATTTTTCGTCTATTCCGGACGTCCTGTCTTCGCCGTACCACCAATTATAATCGCTCCCTTCCGCTATATAAATCTGTTCCAATGCCGCTTTAAAATCCATGCCGGCTAAACCCGCATTTCCAGCACTTCCGATATTTTCAGCGTTTAATCCGTCCGTACTTTTTTTGTTATTTTTATTCTTTTGTATTTGCAGAATCAGATAATCCCTCGTTTGCGAAAGCAAATTCCATGCCTTATTATCTTCCCTGTCCCCTATCCAGATTCTAAAGTTATGGTTAATCCACGAACCCGGATAAATCATAGGAATATTATAAATTTTCGACAAATCGAAATCAGAAGAAAACGGATCCTGATTCCATTTAATGTCCGAAAATTTTTGACCGGCATGCGCCTCCCGGTCATTTAGATTTGTTTTATCCCTATTTTCATAGGCAGAACCTATTTTTTCTATATATTCGCTAAAGGTAACGGTTTTTAAAATATCGGTATTATTAGATAAGCCCCCGTAAAGAAAGTTAAAAAAATCATACCCGTTGTTTTTATAATATTCCCATGCATTTTCTCCATCAAGTATTATAGGAACGACAGCTAAACCGTTTTTATCGTAATTTTGCAAACTTAATGCCATATTTTTCAAGTTATTAATTAAATCGGCGGCGGCCGCTTTTGGTTCGTAGTTAGAATATTTGAAGCCTATAGAATCCGAAAGCGCCTTGTCCCTGAAAAATATATATAAATACCTGCCGCCTCTCTGTATGACATAAGGCCTGTAAAGAATTTTACGGCTGTTTAAATCGGATAAATTAACCCCTATGGAATTCGAAAGAATTTCTTCGTCCGTGGCAACCCAGCTGACGCCGTTATCTAAAAAAAGTTTTAATGCCATCTCGCTGACGCTTCCTTCGGACGGCCACATTCCTTTAACTTTATAACCGAATTGTTTGCCGAAGTAATCTAAAGAGCTTTTAATCTGATAAGCGGCGTCTTCTGGATGCCTGAACGGCTTGGGAATATTTATGCCGTCGTGGAAACCGGCTATATCCGTATCGCAAAGCAATGGCAGTATGGGGTGGTAATAAGGGCTTGCCGAAAGTTCGATTTGACCGGCTTCCGATAGCGATTTAATCGCCGGAAATATTTTGTTTAAAATTTCAGGTATTTTTTCCCTTATTAACTTGTTCTTTTCCTCCTCGGTAAATTTTTTGTCCTTAGATTTTAAAACCGTTAAAAAATCGTCCGACTCTATAGAAATGGGGTCGAACCAAAGAAGGTTGAATAAAACTATTATATCCAGGTAATCCTGCGAATCGAATAACTTTATTTTTTCTTCTACTAAAGCTTCGGTTCCGGCATTTTTTAAGCGTTCGTAAAAACGGCTGAACATTGCGCTTTTTTCTATAAATTTGTTGCTCGACGAACAGGCTGGGAAAAATCCTTGGATAATAAATAATTTATCTTCGGAGGAAAGTTCCGTTATTTTTTTATCGGATATGCTTAAAAATTTTTCATTTTTAAGCATATTTGCGTAGTTTTTTATATAGTCTTCCAATTGGACGAGCAAAGAAGGAGAATAGTTAAATACTGCGTGAACTTCAGGATATTTTTTTAAAAGCGCCGCCATAAAATAATAATCTTTGGTGGCATGCAGCCGCGTCCACGGCATCAGCATTTCCCCGGTAAAATTATCCTTATAATAG
>DAHVNW010000130.1 GCA_027319095.1 bacterium
AAAGGCGCAAAAGGAGTTCCGTTCGATGTTTTAAAAGAAGCGGTAAAATTCGGCATCAATAAAGTCAACACCGATACCGACCTGCGCATTTCTTTTTTAGCAAAGGTAAGGGAAAGCATTGCAACGGATAAATCGCAAATAGACCCGAGAAAGATTTTCGGTCCGGCAAGAGATTACGTCATAGAAGTCATAAGAGAAAGAATGAAGGTTCTGGGCTCGTCGGGCAGGGTTTAACCGCACGCCATTCCGTCATTGCGGGCATACCTTTGACTGCGTTTATAAAAGCCGACGGCTTTTTATGCAGACAAAGATGGGAGTCCGGCGCAGCTAACCAATCTGCATTACCTTGCGGCTAAAATTTTTATAAAAAAGGCTGCCAGTATAAGCGAAATAAAAATAAAAGGCAGTAGAAGCGTCATAATTGACCTCGGCGTCGAAAGTCCGTTGGTTTCTTTGATGCCTATAATCAATAACGCCGCAAACCATGCGGCGGATATGTTATATCCGAATATCGGGAATATCGAGAAAACTCCCACCCCCGAAGCGTAGCCGATTATCCTGAAAGTATTTCTTATGCCCTGCTTTCCGCCCATAAGCATCACGAACCCGTGTATTATTACGGT
>DAHVNW010000131.1 GCA_027319095.1 bacterium
CGTTATTATGCTGTTTTTGTAATGAATTAAAATATTTTTAGTAGTATATTTATAGACCGAGCTTTCGCCATAAGATTTATTTTTATTAATATATCTCCGCATAACGACTCTTCTTAAAACGTTTGTGCGTGCCGCCACAAAATTGGAAAGCGAAAAAGCAAAAACGGATATGGCGGCGCCCAGTATTATTAAAGGAGTAAAAAATTTCAGCATACTCATACCCGACGACTTTATAGCGGTAATTTCGTTATTTTTATTAAAAAAAGAGATGGACAAAAGCGTCGATAAAAGAACCGACAGGGGCAGTACTCTGTAAATTATTTCCGGAAGTTTATAAAAATAATAAATAATAATATAATGAAATTCGGGGGAGTGTTTGGTAAAAGCGCCAATATTTGAAATAAAATCTACCGTTATATAAAAAAATATCAAACTTATAATGGTTACGGTAAAATATTTTAAAAATTCGCCGAGCAGATATTTTTGCAGTATCTTCATAATTATAATAATTATTTTAAAAAAGCTTTAAAATAGAGCACCAGACCGGAAATTGCAAGAAATATATCGGCGCCCCAGACGCCTATAAAAGGGTTCAGCTTATTCCCTATAGACATAT
>DAHVNW010000132.1 GCA_027319095.1 bacterium
CCATCGTAAACAAATAAGACTTGACAATCATATTCACGCATATTAACATCACACACCGCTAATGCAGAGATTTACAGGCTTTAGCAATAAAATCAACCTAAATAAAGATTAAGGGGGGCGTGTTTATGAAAATATTCAAAATCGATGTTAACTGGATGATGTCCGAAAGTGATGTCAATAAAATAAACGGCAGGCTTTCAGATATTCACGGAGTAAAAATGGCTGACGCCGTTTTAAAGAAAAATGCGGTTTACATTATTATCGAAAACAACATCGATATAGAAAGCGTTAAAAACATTATCAGGAACGCCGGCTATAATCCGGAACTTCATATAATCTGGGTTATATCTTAAACCGGTTAAAATACTTTTAAGCGGTAAGATAAAGTCATTTATTCAGGGTTATTAATGGTTTTGTATTAGCCGCAAATCAGAGGCTTATAGATAAAGGCTTTACAGGCGGCATCGCTGGAAATAGCCCAAAAACGCACACAAATGCGTTTTAAAGGGTTTTATAACTTTTATTGGTCAGGTGCTGTTTCCGTTTCCGTCTAAGTTTAAATATTTTTACATATCGATTCGGCGGGAGGAAATATTCGGCGATGTATAAATACA
>DAHVNW010000133.1:0-229 GCA_027319095.1 bacterium
GGATAACTTGTCCATCCTGTCCGACAGCCTTTCTATTTTGGCAGACAATTTATTATCGACTTCCGTAATTTTGTCGGACAATTTTTCTATTTTTCTGTCCGTATGTACATAAACGCCGATTACCAGTCCTATTATAATTACAAGCAAACCTAAATTTATATAATGCATAAATTCTCCTTGTTTTTATTTATAATGAAGTTTTATAGTTTTTTTGGCGGAAGCGTACGGG
>DAHVNW010000133.1:239-612 GCA_027319095.1 bacterium
CTTCCATATTAATTATATCAATAAAATTGTGGATTATGCAAATACTTATTGTTGAGTATAAAATAAACGATTATAAATTATGAAAAATAACCTTTGAATATATTTTAAAATAATGATAAATTATATATATGTAAAGGAGAGATGTCCGAGAGGCCGAAGGAGCATGACTGGAAATCATGTATAGATGCAAGTCTATCGAGGGTTCGAATCCCTCTCTCTCCGCCATATGTTCATAATGTTACGCATTATATATATTTACTAAACTATTAATTACGGCACATAGAGAGGGGTTCGAACCCTCGAAGTGCGGAGCGTTAGCGTAGCACGCAAGAGGGTTTGTAAGTATTTCAACTTTTCTTAGAAAAGTTCATCC
>DAHVNW010000134.1 GCA_027319095.1 bacterium
AAACATCATAGAAACGGTAAGAATTATGGAACTATCGTCTATACTTATTGTTATAATTTATACGTCGATATTACTTATTATAATAATATATTTTTATTTTTATTATTCTCCGTAAATGAAAACAGGACTTCCCTGCTCCTTTTTTGCCTTATACATAGCAATATCCGCTTCTTTTATGAGTAAATTTGCAGACTTACCATTCCGATACCCTGCTATACCTATCGATAAGCCTATTTTTAAAGATTCATAGGAAATAAGGGCTTTTAATTTTTCTTTCAATCCGTTATTAAAATTGTACAGAATCCTGTTAGCGACGACGGTCGACCTTTTTGCCGGAGTGTTCGGCAGCATTACCGTAAATTCGTCTCCGCCGTATCTGTATGCGGAATCTACATTTTTTCTGACTGCGTTTTTTAGGGATTCCCCCGTAAATCTGATGACTTCGTCTCCGACTTGATGGCCGAGAGTATCGTTAAAAAATTTAAAATTATTTATATCGATAAAAAGAATGGATAAATCGTAACCGTATCTCGAACATCTCGATATTTCTTTTTCGATTTCCTCATAAAAAAATTTTGAGTTATAAAGCCCTGAAAGATTA
>DAHVNW010000135.1 GCA_027319095.1 bacterium
TAAGCTCGGAGGTTTCTTTCCCTCCCCCGCCGTGCGAAAGCAATATTCTTTCGTATTTTTTTTTATTCATATCCAATTTATTTTTTCATTGATATATCTTAAATATTTGCAGAATTATTAACGTATAATTTATTTATTTTAAAATGTCGTCATGCAGGATAGATATAAGATAATAAGTCAGTAGCTTTCTTTGCTATTTTTTTATAAATTAATATTCAGCCATTTCTCGGCATTTGCAAAAATAGATAAGTGTCCAACATTTGTCGTAGTAATAATTATTTCATTGATTTTTATGTCAGACATTGCAAATTTTGTTTGAGCTGCCAATATAACATCTATATCTAAGCTATTCTTATCTGCGGTCGGTTTGCCATTTTTTCTAATTTTAGCCCACAACCGTGCCGCATACAACATAGTTTCTGTGTTAATTTTTAAGTAATCAATATTCTTCTTTAAATTATCAAGTTTTTTAATGCCGTTTAAATTATCGTTTAAAATCATCTCTCGACGAAGTTCATAATCTACAATTTCTGGAATAAATATTCTCAATCCTTTTTTAAGCAAGGATATTAACCAATTAATACACTTTTCGG
>DAHVNW010000136.1 GCA_027319095.1 bacterium
TACGATTGTTCTTGCTTCCAAAAAAAGCGATTTCAGGTCTGACCCTTTATTGGAAAGCGCCGTGATAAAAGGCAGGATGATGGAAGACATATGCAAAAAATATATAAACAAAGCGCTTGCCGATAAAGCGTTTTTGGCGGGAATGCTTTCTTTGGTAAACGTCGCTCTTGGGATTTCAACTGAAGAACTGTTCGATAAAATTACTATCGATCCGATTATTTATGAAGCGTTGGTAGAACATAAGGGAAAGATTGGCGAACTGGCGGAATTTATGGAAGCGTATAACACTGCCGATTATAATTCCGCGGAAGCTCTGCTTAAAAAAATAAATCCTTCCGCTTTGTTTTCCGACATCCTCGAAATGAATACCGGCGCCTTGGTGTATCTCGAAGAAGTAAAAAAATCCGGCTTAGTTTAAAATAAGCTTAAATCCGACGCCTTTAATTCTATTATTGCCTTTTATTTCCCTTTTATTTTTTATTTATTTTTCGTTTATACGGAAGACCCGACATGCTCCGATATCTTATCATAAACTGATTCTGGTGCAATGTCCAATCCGTCAGGCCATGATAAAACAAAAAGTTCTTTAT
>DAHVNW010000137.1 GCA_027319095.1 bacterium
CTAAAGCGAAAATATTAAAATTATATTATTCCAAAATCCAAACATTAGTTAAACAAGTCCGTCTCGCCGGATTAACCGAAGCGTGGGGTGGGGACGGCGGGGGTAAGCCTAAAAGGGCTTGCCTTTTATACGGTTTAATTATTATTTTGCAGTAGATTTATCTAACCACATACGAAAATCCAGAAAATTTTACTGAAATGAGTTATTATATTTAACAAATAGTTCATTTTCTTAAAAAATAGATTAAAAGAATTGCAAATCTATGAAAACATTTTTGCAGATAGAAAATATATTAAAAGCTCATAAAGATGAGCTTTATGCAAAATATAAGATTAAAGATATCGCTATTTTTGGTTCCTATATAAAAGGAAGAGCCGATGAGAACAGCGATGTGGATATTTTAATAGAATTTGAATCTGATGCAAATATAAGTCTTCTCGGATATATCGGCCTTGAAAATTATATAAGCAGTTTGCTCGGCGTAAAAGTAGATTTAGTTGAAAAAAAAGGTTTAAAACCTTTTATCGGGCAGCATATATTAAACGAGGCAATGCATATATGAAGGGAAACAGGGATATAAGAGATTATAT
>DAHVNW010000138.1 GCA_027319095.1 bacterium
ATTCCAGCTGACGGTTACAGCGGCATCGATAAGGTTAGAATTGTTTGGATTTGAACTAAATGTTATACTCACTGTATAGGGAATAGTAATGCCTAAACCGAGCGGCGGAAGTCCGCCTGGAGCGGGACCGCCTTTTGCCAATGCAGGATATATGCACGCTGGAACAGGATCTCTTGCGTCTGGATTTTGAATGGTAGGAGAAACAGTGTAAGTGTAAGTTCCGGGTAAAGCGGTAATGCCCCAATTTGTTAAATTACTATTAATTCCCGTTGCGCCAAGACAGTTTAGCTGGCTAACCTCGGACTGAGCAATTTCAGTGGCGATATTCATATTCGTTGCCTGCGCGTTAGTTTTAAAAAGAAAGGTCGATAACGCTACCACTCCCAGAAAAGCGACTGTGAGGATAACCATAGCTATCATTACCTCAAGTAGCGAGGCTCCGTTGCTGTTTTTTATCGATACGCAAGTTTTCATAACTATAAAATCTTATTTAAAAATTCTATTTTTGTTTTATATAAATAATTATATCATTGTACAAAAAAAAGTCAAAATTTATTAATTTATTATATAACTTAATATAAAATTGTAA
>DAHVNW010000139.1 GCA_027319095.1 bacterium
TTAATAACTTTTATAATGTCTATATATAAATAACCATAAAATAACCTTTGAATATATTTTAAAATAATGATAAATTATATATATTAAGTTAATACGCGGAGAGATGTCCGAGAGGCCGAAGGAGCATGACTGGAAATCATGTATAGATGTAAGTCTATCGAGGGTTCGACTCCCTCTCTCTCCGCCAGTTATGAAACGAAGTTGATAAATTATTCAATTAAGGCAGAATAGGGACGGAGTCGAACCCTCGATAGCGCGAAGCGCGCAAGAGGAAAGTCCGTACGGTTTAAAACTTTTTCTAATAAAAGAAGGAGGTGTATAAAATGTTTGGTTTAGGCATTCCTGAATTACTAATTATTTTAATAGTCGTTTTTTTAATATTCGGGGCGGGCAAACTTCCGCAAATCGGAAGCGGTCTTGGAAAGGCTCTAAGAAATTTTAAGAACAGCGTTTCAGGAAAAGACGAGATAGATGTTACGCCGAAAGATTCCAAAAGCGATGAAGCCGAATCATCGGCAAAGCCGAAAAGACGGCAGATAGCTAAAACACAAACAAGTTCCGATTACGGCTCCGCCGCTAAAAGAAAA
>DAHVNW010000013.1 GCA_027319095.1 bacterium
TTAAAATAAATAAATTATAATTTATTTATTTTTTAGGTTAATATGATATATATAATTATTTAAAAAAATTGTCAATATATTTTTTAGCCTATGTTTTTCCTTAGATTTTCCCCTTTTTCCAAGCTCTTAAAATTACCCCTTGTTTATATGGGGACAACATATTATAATTTTATAATTTAAAACTTGAAATATTAAATAACGTCATACCAAAAAATATAAAGAAAAATTATGGAACCCGAAAAAGAAAACAGCGGAACGTTAATAAACTCCGCAATAGCCGACGAATCAAAATTTGAATACAAACGAATTTTAACGGGCGACAGGCCGACCGGCCCGTTGCATTTAGGCCACTATGCAGGTTCGCTGAAAAACAGGATAAGGCTGCAGGATAGATACGAAACCTTTATATTGATTGCCGATATTCAGGCGTTAACTACAAATTTCGAACACCCGGAAAAACTTAAGGAAAATATTTTTCTCGTCGCCTTGGACTATCTTTCCGCAGGTATAGACCCAAATTTATCTACGATAGTTATTCAATCCATGATACCGGAAATTTCCGAACTGACGACTTTTTTTTCCATGCTCGTTTCCGTAAATCTGCTTAAACATAATCCCACGATTAAAACCGAAGCCAAGGAAAGGGGATATAAGGAATTAACATACGGTTTTCTCGGTTACCCTGTAAGCCAGACCGCCGATATAGCTATTTTTAAAGCGGACCTTGTCCCGGTGGGCATAGACCAGCTCCCGCATATAGAAATTGCCAGAAAAATAGTCAGAAAATTCAATGAACTATACTGCGGCAAATTAATAGAACCTTTTGCGCTGATAGGTAAATTTCCCAGGTTAGTCGGACTTGACGGAAACCTCAAAATGAGCAAATATTACGGAAACGCTATTAATCTTTCAGACGATTTCGATTCCATAAAAATTAAAATAAGGTCGGCATTGACGGACAAAAACAGAATTCATCCTGCTGATAAAGGAAACCCGGATATATGCACGATATATTCCTACCATATGGCATTTTCGGACGAAACCCTCGTTAATGAAACAGGATATAATTGCAGAAACGGAAAAATAGGCTGCGTAAAATGCAAAGAAAATCTATTCGCCGTTATTAAAAACCTTCTCGAACCCATGAACGAAAGAAGAGCGCGTTATTTAAACAACAAAGACGAAATATGGGACATTATGCTTACCGGAACTAAAAAAGCAAGGCTTACCGCTATTGAAACCATAAAAGAAGTCAAAGAATCGATGAAAATATTATACGCGCCAGAATAAATTTAATTTTCCATTAGAATGGCTATTTATTATAAAGCCTGTAAAAAAGAATTGCCTGTTGCAAATAAGCCGTCCATAATGTTATTCTATATATAATCAACGGAATGGATAATTAAAAATTAAATATTGATTAAATTAAAATGGAGGAATTTCTGTAATGGCTAACAAACTTTTTATTATGCTTCAAAACACTTCCCCGTCTAATCCTCATGTTCTTGGAGCCCCCTTTTTTCAAGCTACGGCGGCTGCGACAATGGATTACGAAGTAGAAGTCGTACTTACTGCGGATGCAGGTCTTTTAATGAAAAAAGGCATCGCCGAAAATTTAAAGGTTAAAGAAGGAAGCCCTAAAACCGTTTATGATTTTATTAAAGAAGCGTATGAAGCCGGCGTAGTTTTTAAAGTATGCACCCCGGCTTTAGAACTGAATAATTTTTCCAAAGAAGACCTTATAGATGAATGCAGCGGCGTGGTAGGCGGCGCATATGTCGTCGAATTGATAATGGACGATGACGTGAAAACTCTTTCGTACTAAAATAAATACCAATTTATTAAGTTAATTTAGTTATTTATGGAGGACGTTAAAAATGAAAAAGTATTTTAAAGTAATGTTCTTGCTTACAATCCCTCTTATGCTCGCCTTTGCGTTATCCGGCTGCGGCAGTTCCGGCTCCTCAAGTTCGAGTTCGCCGGCATCGAGTTCTACCTATACTGTTACCCCTGCCGGAGGAGGAGCAATAACTGGAGCAACGGTTAATCTATTGGCAAACGGCTCAACTTATTCATGCGCAGAAACAGCCTCCCCGGGAACTTATTCATGTACTGTTTCCCCTGCTTTGCCGTCAAATGCCCCTATTCCTATGGAAATAACCGTTAGCGGCGGCAGTATTAATGGAGCAGCCTCGTCTTCCGACGTCGTTCTTGTAGCCTTAGCTAATTCCGACACTCCAACCGCAACGTCGATTCCAGTTAACGAACTTACGACAGCCGTTGCCATTACTACATCGGAACTAAGCGGTTACGCAATAAATCCTTCAACGGGCGCCATAACGATACCTTCTTCCGATAATTCAACTATCTTAAGTAAAATTGATACTCTGGAAAGCGAAATGAATTTTAATAACGGCAACATAACCGCGTCGTCGTCTCCATCGGTTCTTTCTTATCAAGTTACTGCCTTAGATACAGTTGCTAACGATATGGCTACCTGCGTAGATAATTCCGGCGATTGCTCAGGTTTAATGACTGCCAGCGGCGCTTCCTCTACGCCTACTACCGTTAATGTGGTTATAAACTTGTATTTAAACAATAAAATTACCTCAACGAATCCATTTACATTTACACCCTCTACGAACGAATTTGAACCAAGCAGCGGAAGCAGTTCCGCCTTGGCAGGCTCAATTTCTTACCCTTTAAGTTATATCCCCTATAATACGGTGGAAACAGGTACATACGCTGTCGGAACTAATCCTCTCGGCATTGCCATAGACAGCTCCGGGGATGCGTGGGTAACGAATACCGGAAACGGCGACATCACGGAGTTAAGCCCGACAGGCGCGACTATCGGCACATACGCCGTCGGAACCAACCCTTTGAATCCATCCATCGACAGCGCCGGCAATATATGGGTGCCAAATAACGGAAGCGGTACCGTCACGGAGTTAAGCCCAAAAGGCGCGACTATCGGCACATATAGTACCGGCGGAACCGGTCCAATGGGTACGGCTATCGACAGCGCCGGAAACATATGGGTAACAAATAACGGAAGCAACAACGTTACGGAGTTAAGCCCAAAAGGCTCAATTATCGGCATATATCAAGTAGGAGTCAGCCCATGCGGCATAACCATAGACAGCTCCGGGGATGCGTGGGTGGCAAATGTCGGAAGCGACACCGTCACGGAGTTAAGCCCGACAGGCGCGACTATCGGCACATACGCCGTCGGAAAGGGTCCTCACGGCATAGCTGCAAATAGTTCGGGAGACATATGGGTAGCGAATATGGGAAGCGACAGCGTCACGGAGTTAAGCCCGACAGGCGCGACTATCGGCACATACGCCGTCGGAACCAGTCCCGATAATATAGCCTTAGATACTTACGGAGACGTGTGGGTAACGAACACGGGAAGCGGCAATGTTACGGAGTTAAGCCCGACAGGCGCGACAACTACCGGTATTTATAACGTTGGAACGAGTCCTCATGGCATAGCTATAGATAAAACAGGAGACGTGTGGGTAGCGAATAACGGAAGCAACAACGTTACGGAGTTGTTTGGCGTTTGTTGTCCGGTGTAAAATGCGTAAAATAAAAAAATGGCCAGATTGAAATCTGGCCATTTTTTTATTTTACTTTAATTTTATATCCTTTTCCTTGCTAAATACTATTTAGCGCGTATTCTTTAACCCCTTCAAGCAGGGTAAACCTATCTAACGTAACAGTTTCGCAGGACATAGATTCGACAAAAAGCCTGTTTCTGACAAGCCCGCCGGTAAGATATATTTTTTTAGGCTTTCTTGCAAATCTATACATAGAAACACATACGCCCTTGATTAACCTTGCCGCCGCGATTTCCGGTTCGATGCCGCCGGCAACGAGGTCAAAAACGTGCCCCATTCCAAGAAGCCCGCAAGTCGCCGTTATAAATTCCTTTTGCGGCTCTATTTTAGAATAGTCGATGTTTAGATAATTTCCAAGAATTTCAATCGCCTGTCCGGTAAACGCCCCGCATTCCGTATTCCAATCGGAATGAATAAAATTCCCGTCTTCTAACACGACATATTTTGCGTCTCTGGAACCGACGTCCAAGAGAGTGAAAGAGCTTTCTTTTATAAGACTTTTGCCTGCATTCGCAAGAGCTATAATTTCATTGACGGAACGGTTAGCGAACCTGTTTATATTGTGTCCGGTACCTATATCGGCTTTAAAAGTTTTTTCCAGGTCGGACACTCTTTTTACCGTTTTTTCGTTCGTTTCGGTATTCAATATTTTTGCGTAGGTCGTTCCCGCATCGAGCAGTATCATTTCTTTTCTCCCGTTTATATCGCTTTAAACCTTAAATTCCGCCGTAAATTCAAATGCAAAATCATTGTCAATCCTCAAAATTTCAGATGACTTTATTTAATTGCAAAAATGCCGTAAGTTTTGCAACCGTGCTTCGCGTCAGCCCTATGTCCATATCTATAAACATTCCCTTTGGATGCTTTCTGGCAAGATAAGACGCAATGCCGGCTTTCGGACAAAAACTTTGCGAAAAGAAAACGGTCGGAACATCGGGATCGAATTCTAATTCTAATTTAAGATCGCCTGGCGTAAGATTTTCTATGCATCTCGTCCAACCGTATATATGTGTTTCATCAGGAAAATAATTTGCTATGGAAAAATCGCCCCACGGAGGAGTTCCCCAAAAAGCGCATTTAGGCTTAACGTATTCCGGTCTGAAAGGTTTTTTCTTTTCCATATCCCGATAAAAATAACCGGCTATTTTACCGAATTTTTCGTCCAAAGGAATGCCGCTTTTACATATGAAATCCCCTTTTTTTTCCTTGTCTTTATTTTTTACGCGCCTTAATTTAATTTTAAGCTCGTTTTCTATAAAATCTGCCACAAAACCCATTTCATTGCATCTGCAAATCTCCGAATCCTCGATTATTATTTCGGAAATAGGGTTTCTTCCCACTAAAACGGAATCCATAACGTCTTCGTTCCAATAATCGGTTACCGATAAAATATTGGCTATTATTCTTTTTATTTGGGCGCAGTATGCCTTAGGAAGTATATTGTCTGTGGGTTCGGTTATAAGCTGATCTACTTTATACATATCGAGCGATAGTATTACAGCGCTTTTTTTGACTAATTCCTCCATAACGTTTCTCGGAGGAATACCTATTATACCCACGAATGGCTTATCTTTAGGATTTTGAAGAAACGATTTTTCCTTTCCTTTAACGAACCCGTGCCTCGTTAAAACCATATCATGCATCGGGTTATAATTATTGTCGGAATTTCCGCCGTTTTCCAATTTGAACGCACCTCTATCCCTACTTAATCGACTATCTGCAAACCGCTCTATGTTGGTAAACCTGTTTAGTCCGCAAAAGTATTAAGTTCAATTAACTAAAAACCATCTTATAGGATTTTAGAAAATTAATAAATGACTTTCGTCACAAAATCGGCAGATTAACAAATCTGGCAAATAAACTCCATGGCGGAAGTCGCCGCTAATGCTCCTTCGCCTACCGCCGTAGCCACCTGCAGCAATTTTTTGGAATGAGAGTCTCCCGCACAAAATACGCCGGGCATGGAAGTCATAAGCGTATAAGGGTCTGTTTTTACAAATCCGTTTTCGTCTTTGTCTATGTTTTTTAAAAAAGAAGTCTGCGGTTTTATGCCTATAAAAATAAAAACTCCTTCTACCGGGATGGTTTTTCTTTCTTTAGTTTTAATAAGTTCTATTGTAATAGATTCGACCGTTTTATTGCCGTTAATAGAAATCGGAATATGCTCCAGCTCCATAATAACGTTAGCTGCATTATGCAGTCTTTCTTGTATTATTTTTTCTGCCCTAAATTCTTTCCTTCTATGAATCAAAACTATGGATTTTACGATTTTAGTCAGATAGTTAGCTTCTTTTAACGCGGCATCTCCTCCTCCTATTACGGCAATATCTTGGTCTTTAAAAAACGGTCCGTCGCACGTCGCGCAATATGATACCCCTCTTCCGGTAAATTCTCTTTCGCCGGGTATATTAAGCCTTTTCGGAGATGCTCCTACGGCAATTATAATAGTCTTTGCCTGATAACTTTGGTTAACGCCTCTTAGCGTCTTATATTCTCCGCTATCGGTTATGTCTTTTATTTCGTCGTATATAATATTTAAACTAAGCCCTTTTGCATGTTCTTCAAATTTTTGCATAAGTTCGATACCGGAAAGCGAAGGGAATCCCGGATAATTTTCTATGTTGTCGGTAAGGGCTATCTGTCCTCCCACCGCCATTTTTTCGATTAAAACGATATTAAGACGCGCCCTAAGAGCGTATATTGCAGCAGAGAGTCCGGCAGGTCCGCCACCGATAATAATTAAATCGTAAACCATCCGATTTTACCTCCTCATTATTTTATGGTTGCCTTATATAGAAATGATTAATATAATATAATAACTATTAAATCATATATATATATATAAATCAAACAGATTTAATTACGGGATTTCGCAAAAATTATATGGTAAAATTAACTAAAAACTAAGTAAAGCCGTTAAATTATGAAAAAATCATTAAATATTATACAGCTGACGTTTGCTTCTACAAGCGCGATTATAGGTTCCGGCTGGCTTCTCGGCGTTTACGAAAGCGCAAGGTACGCCGGTCCGGCATCCATATTTTCTTGGTTTATAAGCGGTTTTGCCGTCCTGCTGATAGCGTTGGTTTACAGCGAACTTGGAGCGATGATTCCGGCGGCAGGAGGTCTGGCAAGATACCCTAAATACACGCACGGAGCGTTTTTAGGATTTATAACGAGCTGGTTATTGATAATATCCGGCGCCGCCGTAAGCACAATAGAAACTGAAGCCACGGTCCAATACCTTAATTTTTACGTTCACGGACTTTTTATAAACGGATCGCTTACGGCAGTAGGGATGTTTTTTTCGTTCCTTATACTTTTAGTTTTTTTCCTGCTCAATTTTTTTGGAGCTAAAATATTTGCAAAAACCAATACTTTTCTTACATATTTTAAAATTTTAATCGTCTTGACGGCTTCCATAGCCCTTATTTATATATCGGTTAAAAACGGTAATATAAAAAACCTCTCGGGATATAATTTAATGCCTTACGGTTATGACGGAATCATGAAAAGCATATCTATGGGTGGCGTCATATTTTCCTATCTCGGCTTCAGGCAGGCGATAGACCTTTCTGGCGAAGCAAAAAATCCCGGTACGGACGTTCCGGCAGCCACGATAATTTCCGTAGTTATCGGAATCATAGTTTATACTTTGCTTGCGTTCAGCTTCATAATATCGGTTCCAGATATTCATAACAATTCTTGGAATTCTTTAAATTTATCCTCGCCTTTCGTAAACTTATTAAATTTATACGGATTTCCCGCATTTGCCTTAATGGTAATAATCGGAGCGGTTATTTCGCCTTTCGCGACCGGTCTCGTATATATGGGAACTACCTCGAGAATCACGTTCGCCATGTCTAAGATGAAATTTATGCCGAAAGGTTTCTATTTAAACTTAAACAGATACGGAACCGCTTATTTATCGCTGATTTTTACGTTTATTTTATCGGCTTTATACCTGCTTCCGTTTCCGAGCTGGCAGTCTTTGGTAAGCATAATTACCTCTGGCATAGTATTCACATATATTCTTGGGCCTGTCGGCCTAATGACGTTTAGAAAATTAGACCCGAAAAAAAAACGCCCTTTTTACCTGCCTTTTGCAAACGCCGTATCTTTATCGGCGTTTATAGTGGGAACCCTCATTATTTACTGGTCCGCCTTCGATACTTTATATAAACTATCGATAGGCATCGTTGCAGGAATTATAATTTTTATTTTAACTAATTTTAAAAAAATAAAAACAAAATTTAAACAAACCGTAATTCCTGGATTGTGGTTTTTATGCTATATAGCGGTTATTCTGCTTATATCTTATTTTGGAAGTAAAAATTTCGGCGGAAACAATACCGTTAAATCGCCTTACGATTTGGCGGTTGTAATTTTAGCCGCCGTCCTATTTTATTTTTTAGCGATTAAAACTTCTATAAGCAAAGAAGAGATGCAAATGATTATCGAAGAGGAGTTTATCGGGGAAGAATTTGAAATATAATTATTACGATGAAACGTTTTCCGCTCCATCGCCGTTTCGTTTATTTAACGGTTCGTCGCAGCCGTGCCTTCCGTCGCAATAAGGCAGCCTCGACGACAAACCGCATTTACAAAAATATAACGGCCTTTCTTTGACTTTGATTTTTAATTTATTAAAGTCTTTTTTATTCGGATTATTCATTTTTTACCTTAAATTAAGCGAATATTATATAATCTTTTGGTTTATCAGAATATTAACTCATTTTTAAAAACATTATTTAATTACGGAATTATTATAACAGCCTGCTAAAAAAAATAAAATAATAAAAAAAGCCTCTTAATAGTTCCCTAATAAATAAGGACAAACCATAAGAGGCTCATTTTATTGCCTGTTATATAACCCGGCTAACTATTTTAAAGATTTAAGATACCTTGCTATAGTATTAAGCTGCGAAGCGGATATGTGCTTAAATTCCGGCATTATAACAAGATAAGTTTTACCGTTGATAGTTGTGGGAACTCCGTACGTAAAATGTACCTTAGGATCTACTATCTGGGTTTCTATCCATGACAGGCTTTTTGTCTTGCCTATATGCGAAAGGTCAGGTCCTACTTTTCCGCCGACTCCGTCTATGCGGTGGCACGCAATGCAATTATCCTCCCTGAAAAACGCTAATCCTGCAGGAGGTTTAGGATAAGCCAAGTTAGCCCTCTGATACGGAAAAGATTTAATATATTCGGCTAATTTGTCAACTGCCGAAGGCGGTATAGTTTTTTTAAATCCCGGCATTCTTGCAAAATAAACCTTTCCGTCGATGTCCGTTTTCTTCCCTAAAATAAAGTGCGTAGCGGGATTTAATATCTGCGCTTTAATCCATGAAAGGCTTTTTGTTCTTCCGACATTTGAAAGGTCGGGCCCTACGGTTCCGCCTTCATGTCCTAAGGTATGGCAATCTATGCAATAGTATTTTTTAAATAGCCCGGGTCCTGATGCCGATGCAAAGGCGAAATTCGACGAAACGAAAAAAATAAATGTAAAACAAACGGATGCGATAAAAATAAACTTTTTCATTTTTAGTTCCTCCTTAATTTTTTAATAATAAAAAATTAATTTAACATTTTAAATTATCTCTCCCTAATTAAAGGGGGGTTCCTAAAGAAAGGGAGAGATAATTTTACGAACCGACATGATGTATTGTATTACTGAATTCTTAATTAAAATTATATTTATAATTTTCCTAAATTTATGCAGGAAAAATCCTGATTTTTGTAAGGAAAATTAAGAAAAAAATGTAAGAAAAAAACTTATATATAATATTTAAATATAATAAATTATTTTTTTAGAATTTTAAGTTTTATTATAATAAAATCTACCAGTTCGGATTTCTTTTTAAAACCTAATTTTTCCATTCCTCTTAAACGATACGTTTCAACAGTTTTTTCGCTCAAAAAATGCCTTTCCGCAATTTCTTTATTTGTGAAACCGTGCGCTATATCGGTTATAACCTCCTGTTCTCGAGAACTTAAGCTGTTCCACAGAAATTCTTCTTCATTCAACTTATCTTTCTTGATTTTAGGCTGTTTATCGTTTATGTAGCTTTTAACCATCGAAGGGTATATATATTTTTCTCCCCTTGCTACCGTTCTTATGGCATATATCAAATCATAATCCATAGCCTTTTTCACTAAAAAACCGGAAACGCCGAGATCAAAACCTTTTTGAATATATAAGGCGTTCCCGTCTATCATCATAATTAATATTTTTGATTCAGACGATAATTTTTTAAACTTTGAAATTAAAAAAAATCCGTTTATTTCCAAAAAAGATATATCGAGGAGTATGACATCGGGAGCTTTTGATTTTACGAGTTCAAGCGCCGCTAACGAGTCTCCGGCCGTGCCGATAACCCTTATATCTTCCTGACTATCAAGCAAAGCCTTTAAAGCGGAAAGCAAAATGAAATGGTCATCGACTATGCACACGGTTATCATATTATAAGAAACACTTTTATAATAATACCGATTTAAATACCTTATTGCTTTTTTTATTTTGTAAAACTTTTTCCCCTTCCTTTTTAAGGAAGGGGAATTATAATCTGCAAAAACTTATTTATAACATAAAAATTCTCGGTTTATACTTTTTCTATTTTAACCGGCGCGTAATAATAAACCATAGAGCCTCCCACCGGATCGGTTAATACCGTAGTCCAGCCGTCTTTAGCGGCTATAGAGTCATCCAGCAGGAACAGGGCGTTAGGATGGACGCCCTGATTCCTTGCAGGGTCGCCGGTATATTTTTTTCCGTCTATGTACCATTCTCCCGAGCCGTAAAGCCATCTGCCGAATGCGGTTGCCGCCGTAATTACGCCGGGTCTCAACGAAGGCATTATCCTTACCCTGTGCGTAATACCCTTAGAATAGGTAGGCGATATTACCCTTATAGTATCCCCGCCGGATAAGCCCAGCTTTTTCGCGTCTATTGCGCCTATCTCCCAAAAAGCGTCCGGCAAAAGTTCCTGCAGCCACGGGTCGGCCATCGTTCTAGACTTGGAATGGATAGGTTGTCTGTGGGTTGAAACCATAAGCGGATATTCCTTTCTCGAGTATATCTTATCTAAAATTTCGCCCTTCATATTCCTATGCGGCAATAGTATCGTAGTTCCGTTAAATCTTTCGCCCGAAATTGCGTTGTGCGCGGTAGCCACCTCTTCGTTATATAAATGAACAGGCGTATCCGGCGACCAAAGGTGCGTTACCCATTTCGGCTTTCCCCACGGCAGATACCCTACGTCGTAATCCTCAAACCTGCCGCCTCTCGAAATAACGTAAGCCGCTTTTTTCCATTCCGAAGGCTTTAGCGCTTTTCCGTGCTTTTTTATATATTCTTTTACGTATTGCATTTCATACGCATTTGCATCCGGCACAGGCCCTAAATGAATAAACCTCTTTCCTTTCTTTTTTAAAAAAGTTTTACCGTCGTATGCAATGTTAGCCGCCATTTTAAGATAAAAATCCTCCCTTTCATTTAAATTACCGCCTTCGAGAAATGCATTCTCGCCGAATCCCGGCAATTTAATAGCCTTTGCCACGTCTATCAAAAAATTCTCGACGCATATCGGCTTTCCGTCGTTAGTTTTTTCGGTCATAGGTTCTACTATAGGCTGCCTGATCGAAGTCCTGGCGGTAGGGTAAGTCGGAAGATTGCCGAGAAAACCCCATCCTTCCAAGTAAGTCGTATCGGGAACTATATAATCCGCATAAGCGGAACTTTCGGAAATTAAAGTGTCGGATGCTATAAATAACGGAACTTTACCGGTATCTTTAATCATCCGCATCCAAGGCTTGGTTTCGTCGTTTACGCCTCCCATAGCCGGCATAGACCACGCCGGATTTGCCTCCTGCTGAAGCATTATCTTTACCGGATACGGATACTGGAAATACGTTCCTCCCCATATCTCCTGCCATATGCCGAAACCGAACGGAAACCAAGGTCTTTGCGCTGCAAAAGGCGACTCGCCTTTTGCAACTTTTTCCTTATATTCTAAAGTATCTTCATAATACGAGCCCTCTCTCGAAATTTTTACGCCTTTTGCGGGAACGAACCCCGGCCATTTGCCTAAATCGTAAGGATAACCGCTTCCGCCCATAATATTAGCGCTTCCCCCGCCGTTAATATATCCTCCCTGCCAGTTTATATTGCCGACCATAACGTTTAAAAACTGTATCGCCCTGCCGTAATAAAATCCGTTGGTATGCTTTACCGGACCCCTGTAGTAATCCGCAACGGCTTTTTTCCCGTACGAGGTAAATTCTTTCGCAAGTTCGGGTATTATTTTCGGCGAAAGTCCGGCTTCGTTTGCATATTCGTCTATGCCGAATTTTTTGATTTCGCTCCATAGCATTTGCATGCCGGTCATGCAGTTTACTCCGTTTACGTTAACGGGGGTTAAAGATAAAAATCCGGTCGGCCATAAATTGCCTTTAGTTCCGGTATCGGATAAAACAGGTTTTCCGGTTGCTTTATCTATGGCGTAAAAAGATTCTCCGCTCTTCAAGAGCTTGGCAAAATCGGGATTGCTTTCGTCAACGACGACAAGATAGGATGCGTTGGAAAAATTCGGCTCTCCATAGGCATTTGCCGCTTTATGGTTAAGATTCGTAAGGAAATTCTCGTCGTACCTTTTGTTTTCTATTATCCACCTTAACATGCCCATAGCCAAAGCTCCGTCGCCGCCGGGTTTAACCGGTATATATTTATCGGCATGTGCAACCATATTACCAGCCCTGACGTCTATTACGGTAACCTTTAGCTTGCCTGATGACGTAGCGGCTACCGTTCTTCTGGCTAAAGTCTGCATGGGAAAATTGGCTTCTAAGTAATTGGCTCCAAAAATCAAAAGATGTTCGCAGTTAGGCAAGTCGGGCTTTAGCATATTAGTCCCGGGAAACGTCCTGAACGTCGATACATGATGAGATAAATCGCAGATTGAAACATGGGGCAATGCATTTACCGAACCGAGCGCGTTTGCAAACCGGGTTATAAAATTTGCTATGCCTCCCTCTCCTCTGCCCCAGTAAGCCACAAACTGATTGGTTTTAGGACCGAAATCGGGATATTTTGAATTTGCCGGTATAAACCTGTTCCTGCCTTCGTTCCAAAGGTGCTTAAAACCTTCGACGAACCTCTTTTCTTCACCGGGAACATCCTTAAACAGATACCCGCCGTTTACGACTTCGCTTATCAACTGTTCGTAGGAAATTACCTTAAACTTTCTGGAGCCTCGCTCGTCGACCCTTTTTAACGGCATATATACCCTATAAGGGTCGTAAACCGTCTGGGTTCCCGCCGCACCTCTGGGACATGCGGAATGCGCCCCGTCCACATACGGCTTATCCGCCGAATAATAGTTTCCGGTATAAACTATGGAGTCTTTTACGGAAGTAGAATATTTTATATTAGGCTCCGTAGTCTGAATATCGTAGGGGTTACCGAAAATATTCAGAAGCGTTCCGTTAAACATCCTCGTCATTATACCGCAATCGCTGTGGCATTGCTTGCATGTGGAATATTTCACGATTTCGCCCGGCCATGTTTCGGGTCTGCACGGAAACGTATATTTACCCTGATATCCCAATAATCCTCCCGCCCATTGCGTTAAACCCGCTCCCGTAGCGACCGCCATAGCTCCGAATGTTCCTATTTTAAGAAAATCCCTTCTATTCATTTTATTATTTTTATTCTTTGCCATTATAAATCCTCCTTATTTATTGTTATCCGTTTTTATTTCTTCAGTTTCGCGTTTCGTTCCGTTCCATTCAAACTTGTATTCCGGCTTTGGCGGCACGCTTAATTCTTCGGGGTCATGTTCCCATCCCAAAAAATAACCGAAAATGAATATCAGGAGAATGCCCATTCCAAAGAGCCCTATGCCCGTTAAATATCCGTCGTAACCTAAAAACGGAATATGTAAAACGGCCAGTCCTTGTCCGATTTTGACAGGAAGCTGACCGCCTATTACCGTATCAAACCTCATTTCGAATACGCCTACCGTAACGATAAAATCTAAAACTAACGTCCAAACTAACGATCTTCTAATTTTTTTAAAGATAAGGAATAAAAACGCCGGAATTATAAGTCCAAGCCCTATCTGCAAAACATGGTAATTGAACCATAACGGGCCGTGTCCCGCGAAACTATATACGGCGTGCCAGTTGTCGTACACAGCTTTAGAGTTATACCCCCTTACAGAATAGAGCCATTCTATCAAATCGAAAAAAAGGTCCGCAAATATCGCGTAAACTAAAGATTTATTAAGAACATCCAATGTATCCGGTTCGACTTTGTTTTTATTCGAAAATAAAGGAAAACCGACGCCGTACAATAAACCTACGAAGGCGATGCCGGATACGACCGCCGACGCTATAAACATAGGGGGTATGACCGGATCCGACCAAAGCGCCCTTGCCTTTATAGCGCCGAATAAAAATCCGACATAACCGTGAAAGAGCACGGATAAAATAATTCCAAGAATAGATATAATCCAGAGCGCTTTATGGTCCCTCGAAATACTTTTCTTAGATAAATCCATATTCCCTAACGTTAGAAGCCGGGACACTTTGCCCCTTATCCCCTTATCTTCGAGAGCCCTTTTAATGTTGTGCTCTCTAAAAAGATAATAAAGTTCAAAAAGAAAGGCTACGACGAATATCGTCCATATAATGATAAACATGCCTAAAGGAGAATATGGAAAATGGTCCCTGAAATATAATTCCCATACGGCTCTGGATGGCTGCAACGCATCCGCCAGGGGCGCCATTGCCGCAAGTAAAAGCATAGCAAAGCTTGCTATTAAAGAAAGCTGGGAAACGGGCTTAAGCTTTTCTATATTAAAAAGGTGGTATAATGCCCCGACTACGAAAGAGCCCGCCAACAGCCCCGAAAGAAACGGGTAAATCACTATCGGAAGCCCCCAGTAAATATTCTCGAGAGTTCCGTAGGTACCGTTAATTGAAAGAGGATTCACATATTGAAACATAATATAAACTCCTTATTTTAAAAATAATTAAATAATTACTTAACCCGCATAAGGATATTCCCTTTCTTCCAAATACGGAAGCACGGGTTTTTTGCCAAGTTTTTCATAAGACGTGGTCGTTAGTCCCATCGCATAAGTGTAAACCATTTTAACTTTATCGGGATTAGTCGGATTCATCAGTTCATCGTCAAAGCCGATATAATAAACTTGCGGGTCGGTACCGAACTCGAGATTTAATCTCGAAGTCCTATGCGTTGCGATTAACTTTGATACCTCGCTTTCGGGATCGTTTGTATCCCCGAATTTCATAGCCCTTCCGACGCATGTAGTAACGCATACGGGTAAAAGCGGCGTATAAGACTTTTCATGCGAAACCGCCGCCCTGCCGGCGCACATATTGCACTTATCTGCCGTATGCTGTATCGGATTTGCAAACCTCATATCGTAAGGACAAGCCTGAACGCAGGTAAGGCATCCTATGCACAAATCGTAATCTATTTCAACTTGTCCCGTTTGTAACTTATACGTCGCTTTCACGGGACAAACCTCGACGCACGGCGGATGGTCGCAATGATTGCATGTTCGGGGAAGAAAAACTCTTTTTACGTTAGGAGCGTAATTTCCATCATCCGTTACGACTATACCCATTGCGTCCGGAGCCATTTCTCCCGTTTCCATAACGTCCACGACCCTCCTGAAAACTCCTAGAGGAACGGTATTTTCGTTTTTGCAGCTAACTACGCAAGCCTGGCATCCTACGCATTTGTTAATATCTATTACGAAAACAAAATGATGTATCTTAGGTCTTATTTTTTTTATCATGTAAAACTTATCGTGAAAAATCCGCGCATGAAGCGGATTTTGAATAGTATTCTGCCAGTGGTCCCAACCGTCTTTTATATACTGGGAGGGGTTCATCCAGCTCATCCACCTGTGATTTTTTAAAGGGCCGGTAGGAACTCCCGTCCCTTTTTCCGGCGTATTTAAACCGCCGCCTTTTCCTTTAATTTTTTTCAAAGGAGCCGCCGCCAAAACTTCTTTAGATTTAGATAAGCCTAATATTCCGAAAGCCGACGCCGCGAGTCCTCCCAAACCCAGCATTTTAAGGAACTTTCTTCTGCCGGTTTTTTCGTTATTCTTTGCGTCCCCGCCGGCTTCATCCCTGACGCCTGTCTTTTCGGCGTTTTTTTCGTTTTTAATTAAATTTTCGCCTGTTTTTCCTTTGTTTCTCTTCATTTAATTCCCCCTGCGTTAATTTTTTTTTACGGTTATTTATCTAATTTATAAGGCACGCGGAATATTCCGGAAGGACTCCTGACCGGAATTACCGCAACCTCTTTGCCTGTATGGGCGTTAAAGACGTTTACGGAATTGCCGAAATAATCCGATGCGTAAATTAATCTGCTATTTCCCGAAAAAGCCATGAACATAATTCTTCTTCCGGCTTTTATGTTTTTTATAACCTTCAACCCCTTTGCGTCTATATCTATAAGGGTTAAATAGTTATCGGCGGAACCGCTGTAATTGACGGCTATCGTTTTACGGTTCGGAGAAAATATTATAAAAATAGGATAGCCTATAAGATTAACGGAACGGATTTCCCTTTCGGTTTTTAGGCTGACTACGACTATCTTCTTTTCCCCTACGGCGGGAATATATGCCCCGCCGTTAAATATCGAATAGATTCCGTAATGGGGTATCTGGCGTGGAAAACTTCCCTTTTCGCCGTAATCAACGATACGGTATTTGAAGTTTTTTAAATTTAATACGCCGAACTTTTGACCTATAAGAAAAGCCGCTATGTAATCGTGTCCGGAAACAAGAGCATCTATAGGGAACTTCCCTATTTGCCTTACCTTTTTTATAATCTTAAAATTATTCAAATTAACTACCCATATCTGGTTTTTGTCCATAAGCTCGAATATAATATAATTTTTGTAGAACTCTACCCCTATATTTCTCGAGCCGGTATATATCGTTTTCAATATTTTAAATTCTTTATTAAGGATTACTATATTTTTAGGTTTATAATCCGCAACGGCTATAAGGTTTTTCGACAGGCAAAAATCTACGGTATCTTTCGATATCTTTTTTTGCAGGACGATTTTACCGGTTGCGGGGTCTATTTTAGAAAGATAGCCGTTTCTGCTTATCGCGTAACCGTAACGATTGCCGAAATAGACTATTACGTGCGTTCCGTTCCCTATGTTTTTTATACTTCCAGTCAATCTGCCATGCGATATTACGCCTAAAGAACCGCCTGCCCTTTCTACTACGTAATACTTTGATGCGAAAACCGGCATACAATAAATTGCCATTAGTAAGGAAATTGCCATAAATAAGACTACCGCCGAAAAGATACAAACTATATAAAACAAGCCGGGTCTTCCTGAAAATAATCTCCAGAAACGGAATAAGCCCTCGCCCTCGAACCGCCGTTGCAGATTCTTAAATAATCGCATTTTTCGCACCTCCCTTTTAATTTTCTCGGCTTCTGCCTTAATTCAAAAAATAATTTATCGTTATTTATTATTTCAACAAAATCTCTTTCTTTTATATTTCCGGCTCTATACTGAAAAAACGGATCCGGCTTGACAAATCCGGAATAATCTATATTTATTATTCTGTCGCCGGATTGGTTCCCTCCCCAATTTAAAATTTTGCTATGCATATCTTTATAAAATTCAGGATAAAAGCATTTAAACATAGCAAGCAACAAAATAGCGTCGGTTTCGTTATTACCGGTAACTATACTAACAGGAACGGCTCTTTTAATATAATTAAATGCAGTTCCTATAATGCATAAAGATATTTCTTTATGAACGGCTTTATTTATTTCTGACATATTGCCGCCTCTGCCTGAATAAACTAAATGGGAAATATATACCTTCTTTACGCCTTCCGTTTCCGCCAGTTTAAATATAAATTCTATATCTTTGTAGTTATAAGAAGTGAGGGACATTCTTAAACCAACGTTTATTCCGTTAGCTTTAAGCATTCTTAAAGATTTGACGGAAGCGCCGTACGCTCCTTCTTTCTGTCTGAATCCGTCGTGAGTTTTTTCGGTTCCGTCTATGCTGATTCCGACATAATGAAACAGCGATTTTATATCTCCTACATTCCTTTCGTTTATCATGGTACCGTTTGTAGAAAGACTGACGGCAAAACCTTCTTCTTTAAGAATTTTTGCTATATCGAAAAGATACGGCGACATAAGCGGTTCGCCGCCGGAAAGTATAACGGCTTTTACGCCTGCTTTTTTTAAAGATTTTACGGTAGATAATACTAATTCCGGCTTTATATTTTCGTCTTTTTCTCTTTTTCCCGATGAAGAATAGCAATGTTGACAGGAAAGATTGCAATCGTTAGTAATGTTCCATATAAGCATTTTTCCTGTATTGTGCTTACTCGCATGGAAATCGGGGTCTAACGAATTTTTAATATAATCGGTTATCCTTAACATTTTAATTTCCGTTCCTCCAAAAATTCCTGTTCCCGGAATCTTTTATAAAAGCTATAAGCGCTTTGATTTCATTCCAGTTAAGATTAAACTTAGGCATGGCGTTATGCTTATATCCAAGTTTTTTGGAAAACCTTACAGGGTCGGCTATTTGCTCTTTAATTCCCCAGACGTTAAGATGCGACGCTATATAAGAAAAAGAAGGCCCTATGGACGCAAGCGTCGGATTATGACAACCCCAACAGTATGTAAAATAGACCTCCTCGCCGAGAAGAGCGGCATCGTTCATTCTTTGATAATTCACGTAATTATATTTGCCTATTACGTCGTCCGCCGGTATCGTTTTTATTACTTTAAGAGAATTCGTCGAGACTATGTCCAGCGCTCCGTGCGCGCCGTAAAGGCTTATATACGCTAATTTCTCATTGCCGGAAAACTGGGTATGAATAACGATACCTTTATGCTTAAAAAATATCTTTTTAGTATTATAATTATATTTATTAACGAGGATACAGGGGTTTGAACTGTCATCTACCCAAAGATATTCGGTATAAGGGTTTGTTTTAACGAAAAAACCCGGGCCTCCCGTATATATGCTTTTTACAAACTTCCAGTCGTACATTCTCCATATGGAAACGTAAGGAACGTTCAAACTTGTAAGGGCAAAGTAAAATTTTCCCTTGTGAAACCAGAACCCGGCTCCGGCAGGGTGGGCTATCCCGTATGCCTTATGGCGCCATACAATTTTTTTATCTTTAAGGCTGAAAACATACAGTTCTCCTTTATCGAAAGAGCCTCCTACGGCATATTCGTCCAGCGGGTCAACAAAAAAATCCTGAAAAGGAACGGGGATTTTATAATAAGATACGTTTAACGTATCGGTGTTCAATACGCCTATATAGGACTTATGCATAAAGGAAAATACGGCTACGTTATTTCTGAACAATCCATAGATTACCGATACTCTATGTTTTAGCGGTATTATTTTTACTGGTTCGAGATTTTTAGCGCTTAAAATAACTATGGATTTAGGAAGCCAGCAGGCGGCTAAGACGTACCTGCCTCCTTCGGAAAGAGAAATGTTTCTTAGGTAGCGGCAGGCTCTTACTTTATAGGCAAACCTGCCCGTGTAAAAATCGTATTTGCCTATATACCCTGTATTAGATGGAAGATAAAGGTATCTTCCCGAAGGAGAATATTTTAACCCCCCGTGTATATCTCCGAAATTGAATTTATTCAATATCTTCGTTCCTTTCATTATCCAGACCTTTCCGATGCCGCTTACCACGACCGCCATAAGGTTTTTGACGGCTACAGGTTTGACGGCAATATCGCCTGTATTTGTATTCCCGTATCTAAAAAGGGAGGCTTGAATGTCGTGTTTTGTCCATCTGACATTCGAGGACGGTTTTTTTAAATAGCTTATCAATGCGGATAAATTTTTACGGGATAATTCTTTAAACGCAGGCATAGGAATTGGAAATAAGCCTTTTGTTATAATAGTTTTAAGCCTGCCGTAATGAATACTGCCGATAAACTGAGGAATAAGTGGCGGGGCGGACTTTCCCAGCCTGTGTTCTCCGTGACATACGAAACAGCCGGTTCGAATATAAATTTTATGCCCTAAAACTTCTTCTGCTACGCCCGCGGCTGGTTTGATTTTAAGAATATTCCGCGCATCCGTCGAAACGGCGGAAGCAACCAAATAATATACCGTAAAAACCGAAATTATTGTCAAAAATATAATTTTAAAGAATTTCATAAGCTAACCTTTAAAATACGTGGCGCGTTAACGTTATTTAATTCATTGCCCCGCCGAAACGGGGCAAAGGAGGTAAAATTTAAACTTACATTTTATAGTTTTAAGTGTAATACGCCTTTTATTTATTTTAAATAGGGGAAAAACTGATTTTTGTAAGATAAATTTTGAAATTAAATGTAGGGGAAAAACCTATATCGTATTATTCATCAAAAAATTACGGCAAGATAATAAAATAGCGGGAAATTTCCCGCTATTTTATTGAAATTAAAAAAATTTATAATTTTATAATTTAGATGTCTCTAAAGTTTATTTTTGCGATTCTAAATAATTTGCTAACGCGTTAAGCTCCGTCCCGCTCAGCATATTTTTGAACGCCGGCATCATAATTATATAATCCTTCCCGTTTATAACGGCGCTGCCTCACGGATTAAAATAACTATCAGGATTTTTAATAAAATCTTTTAGCTATATAACACTTTTTTCGGCTCCTATATTGCTCAGGTTAGGACCTGCCTTTCCGCCGGCGCCGTTTATCGTGTGACAGTTTATGCACCCTTTGGATTTAAAAACAGCTCTTCCGGATATAGCAAAAACCGCATTGCATCCATATAAAATCAAGAAAAAAATAAATATGCCCGATAATGCAATTTTATATCTTTTCATTTCCATATCCATATACCTCCGCTTATTAATAGCAAGTTCTTTTATAGTTATTTTAAAGATTTTAAATATCCGGCGAGTTTATTAAGATTATTAGCGCTTATTTTTTTATTTGCCGGCATAATAGATTCATATATCTTTCCGTGAAAAATAACAAAAGAGTTGGGCGTAAAAAAATTTAATTTAGGATTTCTTATCTGGCGCCTAATCCATAAATACGACCTGATTTTGCCGATGGCGGAAAGATTCGGACCCATCGTTCCTCCTTTTTTATTAATGGTATGGCATAAAATACATTCTTCTTTCTTAAATAATTGCTTGCCTGCAATAGCATTGCTATTAGGAGGATTTAAAGCCACAGCCGCAATTATAAGAATTATCGACAACAGCAACTTTTTCATAATTTATTCTCCTTCGTTATCCAACTTATATCGAGTATAAACTTCTTACGTTTATTTTAACGATTCGAGATATTGGGCAACCTCGTTAAGTCGTTTCGCATTTAAATTAAACTGAGGCATTATGCTCCCCGGAAAATGCTTGCCGGGATCGGCAATCTGCACCTTTAACCACTTGACCGAATGTCCGCTTAAGCCCTCTTTAGAGAGGTTCGGACCGACGGAACCTCCGGAACCGTTTATCGTATGACAACTCAGGCAACCTTTAGCTTTAATAATTTTCATAGCTTTTGCAGAATTAGGCGTCATAGCTTTTGCTCCGTTAATGGCGAAAATAAAAACGGCAAATAAAAAAACCGAGAAGATTAAAGCCGTTATCTTGAAATTTTTCATTTTTGATTCCTCCTTTGTTTATTTAAATTAAATTTAAGTAAATTAATTTAAGTTAAGCATAAAATTTTAACCCGTAAATTAATTTTTATAATTTAAATTTAATATATGCAAAGAGGTTTTAAAATAGGAAAAATGCTGATTTTTGTAGTATAAATGCTGAATTATATCGTAGGAAAGAAACTTACGGGAAAAGACTGCGCCGTTACTATTTCTTCAAAATTTTCAAATTAAAGTAAATTAAATCTATAAGTTGTGATTTGCTTGAAAAACCTAATTTTTCCATGCCCCTCGAACGATACGTCGCTACGGTTTTTTCGCTTAAAAAATGCTTTTCTGCAATTTCTTTATTTGTAAAACCTTGCGCAACTCCTATCATGACCTCTTTTTCCCGCTTGCTTAAAGCTTCCCATAGCGTTTCTTCCCTGCTAAAAACATCATCGGAAGCGCTGCTTTTATTTGCAATAAAATCCTCGAGCATGGAAGGATGCACATACGTTTCCCCTCTGGCAACAGTTTTTATTGCGTAAACTAAATCGTAATCCATTGCCTTTTTTACTAAAAACCCGGAAGCTCCGGCTTCAAGCACTTTTTGCATATACTGTTTATCTTCGAACATGGTTAATATTAGTATTTTTGAGTTAGGCGAAATTTTTTTGATTTTTGGAATTAAGTCGATTCCGCTTATTTTCGGCATGGATATATCGAGTAGAACTACATCCGGAGTTTTTACTTTAATGAGTTCGACCGCATGTAAAGCATCGTTTGTCGTTCCCGAAACGTTGATGCCCTCTTGTGTATCTAAAAATATTTTTAAGGTAGAAAGCAATATGGAGTGGTCGTCAACTATTACTACCGTTATCATTTTGCGTTATGCCCCCTTTTTAATTAATTAACAATATCGGGAATATAGAATTTGACCATCGTCCCTAAATTTTTTTCGGATTCTACGGTCAGTTCTCCGCCGAACAGTTTTGCCCTTTCTTTCATGCCGTCTATGCCGAAATGCTCATAATCTCCTTCACAGCATCCGAAGCCTTTTCCGTTATCCTCGACTATGCCCCTTATTTCCCCTTTATATCTATCGAGTATTATGGTGATGCGATTGGCGCAGGCATGGCGGATAACATTCAGCACTGCTTCCTGAATTATTCTATATATATTTACTTCCAAATTTTTTTCCAATGCGACTTCTCCAAAATTTAACGGATAAAAATCTATTTTTATGTTTGGATTATTTTTAACGATGTCTGTAATATATTGCTTTACAGCATTAATTAATCCAACCTCGTCAAGCAGGCTTGGTCTTAAATTTTTGACCATATCGCGTATAAGATTGAACCCTTCCGTTAAATCGTCCCTTATCTGACGGGTTTTATTTTTAACTTCGGCTTCGTCGCCGGCGCAATCCTCAAGCATCTTAAGCCTTATTTTTAATGAGGAAAGAAATTGTCCGAAGCTGTCATGCAGTCTTCGCGATATTTTTCCCCTCTCCTCTTCGTGCGCGTTAATTATTTTTTTTATAAAATCTACCCTTAGCTCTTCGTTTTTTATTCTCTCCTGCTCTACGTCTTTTAATATTAAAGCCATTTCTGTAAACGAATTTGAAAGTTTTCCTATTTCGTCGTCTCCTTTAGTGGTTATTTGGACGTCGTAATCGCCGGATTTAATCTTCTGAACGGCCATATGCAGTTTTACGACCGGAGTTAAGAACCACCACGCTATAATCTTAAATATTAAATATATAAAAACAAAAGTAAATATTAAAATAAAAATAATATTTTTTAAAAAAATCGGCGATTCTTCTTTAAAAAAGGAATCTTTCATACGTTTTAAAGAAATTCCGACTATTATAGTCCCAAGTTTGCCCTTGGATATCGGAAAAGACGCATCAATAATTTTCCCGTAAACGTCGTTACTATATTTAACTATCGATATGCCGTTCCGATTATTGTCGGTTTGATGGACGTTGATCGCAATATTCGGATAAAAGCCCTTATGAAGGTCATAAGCAATAATTTGACCTTTTTTATTTCTATAAAATATATATAGAATATTTTTATTATATTTAATCTCTTTCTTTAACAATAAATTTAGCTTACCGTAATTTTTACCGGCAATAAAACTTGCCGAACTTTCCTGAATATGCCTTACTATAACCATACTCATATATTCCGCGTCATGGGAAATTTCGCCGTTATAAAAAGATGATATAAAATATATAATTATAAACGCTAAAAAAATGGTGGTAAGTATAGCAAGCCCGATTAATTTAATCCTTATCGAGATATTAATAAATTTTTTCCAAATGTTTATTATAATATCCGGCGCATTTAACTTCATTTTCACTCTTTTTTTATTCTAATTATTAAAAAATAGCATATTATTGAAGATATAATTAAAACAGCCGGTATGAATCCGTAATAACGCCCGTACAATAAACCGGCTATGCTTCCGCCGAAAAAACTTCCCGAAAATTGCAGGGTATTGTAAACGCCCATAGATGTTCCTACGAAAGATTTATCCGACGAAGACGAAACCAAAGAAGGCATTATAGGCTCGGTAATAGAAAAACCCGTGAAAAAAAGAATGCCTCCGATAATTATTACGGGCAGGGCATAATTACCCGTCCCCGAAAAAACGAAAATGCTCGAAATGCCCATTAATATAAAACTGAGCTTTAAAAGATGGACTTCATATCCCATATCCGCTTTTTTCGACGCTTTCATCATCGCAAAAAGCGAAAAAACGACCATAGGGATTAACACCTTGTAATAATACCCCGTTCCTAGTTCGCTTTTAACTATGAGCGGCAGGCCGAAAAAGAAAACGGTCATAAAAAAAGACAGCAAAAAACCCTGCGCCGAAAGATTTGCCAAAGTTTTATTTTTTAAAATCTTTGCGGCGTCTTTAACGGAAACTTCTATTTCTTTTAACATCTCTTTGCTTTTAGGTTCTTCAACCCAGACAAGAATCAAAAGCGCCGAAATTATTCCAAGGATGCCCGAAAAGTAAAATAAAAAAGGGTAGCCGAAATAATACGAAAGAAGAGGACCGGCAACGATGCCGACGACAAAACTTAAGCCTATCGGAATACCGAGGAATGCCAGCGCTTTTGCCCTGTCGCTCTCGGAAACCGTATCGGACACTAAAGCAAACGCCACCGAACTTTCTGCAGCAACGCCCTGCAAAAATCTTAAAGAAATAAGCTCGTAAATATTAGAAGAAAATCCTATTATAAAAGTTAATATTCCGAATAGCAGCATGCCGAAAAATAAGACGTTTTTTCTTCCTATTTTATCCGAAAGATAGCCGAAGGGGATTTGAAATATAGCCCTTGACAATCCGTAAATCCCGAATGCGATTCCGATTAAAATAAAATTCGAAGAAAATTGTTTTGCGAAAAGAACAAAAACCGGCAGAACCAGAAAAACCGCCAACATCCTCAAGCCTACCACGGAACTCATAGCCGCAATCGTTTTTTTTTGGGTTTTATTAAAAGCCATTTATTTTCCAGCCCTTATTTGCCTCGACTGATAGCTTCTTATAGCCCTTAAAAAATCTATTTCCCTAAATTCCGGCCAATAAGCATCGCAAAAATAAAACTCGCTGTAAGCGCTCTGCCATAAAAGAAAACCGGACATCCTTATTTCGCCGCTGGTTCTGATAATTAAATCCGGGTCCGGGGAACCTTTTGCATAAAGATATTTCGATATATTTTCGACCGTAATGATATTGGACAAATAATCGTAATCGTCGGTAAAACTTACATGGGCAAGGCGATTATCGTTTACGCAGTCCGGCAAAGCGGCGGATGCGGTTTTTTCCGGATAACCGCTTACGTTTCCCGCTTCAGGTTTAAGTCTTGTTTTAACGTAAATATTATCGGAGATAAAATTTATTATAGCATCGCATATCTCTTGCCTTCCCCCGTATCCTATGGCAATATAAAGTTTTAAATCGGCATAATCTTTAGTTTTATTTTCGAGCCTGTCTATAACCGATAATAAGTCGTCGGGCAGAAGCTCTCTTTTTCCTATAACCTGCGCCCTTATTTTATTGTCGTTTATAAATTTTGAATTTATATAGAACTCCAGCTGGGACTTTATTATTTTAAATAAAGCTTCTACTTCGGATTTGTTTCTTTTGAAATTATCGGTCGAAAATGCCCAGACGGTAACAACTTTAATGTTTAATTCCATGCACCACGATAAAACTTGATACAGCTTGTCTGCTCCTTTTTCATGACCCTTAGATGCGTCTTCCAATCCGCACTTTTTTGCGTATCTCCTGTTTCCGTCGAGTATTATGCCTATATGCTTGGGGATTTTATTCTTTAATACTTCTTTTTTAAGCTTATTTTTATAATAAAAATAAGCTAATTTTTTAATGAAAGACATTGTCTATTATGCTATAATAATTACCCGGGATAATTCCGTATTATTATAAAATCCAATTTTTATTATTCTAAATATACCGCATTTTTAAAAATTTTTCAATTTATATGCCTTATATCGAACTAAACGATATTAAACTTTTTTACGTTTTGCATAAGCTTTCCGAAAACGGCATTAATTATGAAGATGCAAAAAATATAGTTTTAATTCACGGAGCCGGAGCAAATCATCTTTCCATGCTTTCAATCTTTAATTATATTAAAAAAAAATTCGGCAAATCATGCAATATACTTGTCCCAGACCTTCCTTTCCATTTCAGGTCCGCGCGCAAAAGCGCCGCCGGCGTTAATTCTTTTATTTCCGAAAAAGAAGGGATGCCGCTCTATGCCGAAACCGTTAATGTTCTTGCGTCTAAACTGTTCGAAAAAAATAAAAAGGTTCTTCTTATAGGACATTCCATGGGCGCTCAGGTCTGCATGAAATACGCCTTCTTATTCCCTGAAAACGTAGAAAAAATTATGGTCATCGCCGGCTGCCATAATACAGGCATAAGCGGCGCTTTTATAAAAAGTTTGGAAAGCTCTTTCGATAGGACCATCATGCTTTTTTTAAAAGATGCGCTTAATTCGAGAGATAAAAATATTTTAAACAACGCGTTATCGGATATAAAAAGAACGCCGGACGAAACAGTAATTAACGATTTTAAATATTCCAAATATTACGGCGACTATTGCCGCGAAGACTTAGACGAGATTAACCGTCGTAAAATTTTTTTTCATATTATATATTCAAAAAAAGATTTAATCGTCGCCGGCGAATGCGCCTTAGAACTGCATAAAAAGCTTGAAAATTCTACTATCGACGAAATCACGGCAAAAAATCACGTCGATTTTTTATACGGAAATTATTGGACGGAAAAAGAGATAGATAAATTTTTATTGACACAAACGCCTATAAAATTATAAACTTAAAAATTGAATTAAAAAATCCTATACTATTAATTTAATTATAAACCATAAATTTTGGAGAAAAACTATAAGAATGCGGACATTTTGCGAAGCAATTAAAGAATCCGATATGGGCAAAGATTTCACGTTTAAAGGCTGGGTTATGCATTACCGCGATCACGGCGGTTTGATATTCATCGATTTAAGGGATTATTCCGGCATTCTTCAGATGGTTTTCGACGAAAATATAGATAGCAAATCTTTTAAAACGGCAAAAAAATTAAAAAACGAATATGTGGTTTCAGTTACCGGAACGGTTAGAAGAAGACCTGAAGGAACTGAAAACCGGTCTTTAAAAACCGGCAGTTTAGAAATTATTGCAAAATCAGTTTTAATCCTGAACGCTTGCGAAGCCTTGCCGTTTCAAATAGACGAAGAAAGTGAGGTTAACGAGTTTACAAGACTAAAATACAGATATATAGACTTAAGAAGTAAAAGGTTGAAAGAAAATTTAATATTCAGGTCGCGATTTACGCATCTTATAAGAGAATTCCTTAACGGCAAAGGTTTTTTCGACATAGAAACCCCTTTTTTAACAAAAAGCACTCCCGAAGGCTCGAGAGATTTTTTGGTCCCTTCGCGGCTAAATCATGGACAATTCTTTGCGCTGCCGCAATCTCCGCAGCTTTTCAAACAAATACTTATGGTAAGCGGATTCGAAAGATATTATCAAATAGTAAGATGCTTCAGGGACGAAGATTTAAGGGCGGACAGGCAACCCGAATTTACCCAGCTCGATATGGAAATGTCGTTTGTAGAAACAAAGGAGATAATTTCTTTGACCGAAGAACTTTTCATATCAATATTTAAAAACCTTTTAAACATTTCTATAGAGCAATCGTTCAAAGTAATGGATTACGATAACGCTATGGATAAATACGGCAGCGACAAACCGGATACAAGATTCGGGCTTATTCTTATCGATTTAACCGATATTTTTAAAAACTCTTCATTTAATCTTTTTAAAGAAAATATTCAAAAAGGCGGAATAATAAAAGCAATTTGTTTGGAAAACGGCGCAAATCTTCTTTCGAGAAAAGATATAGACGAACTTTTAAACATCGTCAAAGATTTTGGAGGAAAAGGCCTTGCCTGGACTAAGGTAAGCCAAAACAATATGCTGGAAGGCGGAATTTCTAAATTCGTTTCCGGCGACGAAGGAAATGCCTTGATTGCAAAATTAGAAGCTAAAAACGGGGACATAATTTTTTATCAGTCGGATTCTAAAAAAACCGTAGAAAACGTTCTCGGCAGGCTTAGACTTTATCTTGCTAAAAACTACGGGCTTATCGGCGAAGACAATTTTAACTTTTTATGGGTCGTTAATTTTCCTTTGTTCGAATATTCCGAAGAAGAAAAGAAAATAGTTGCAGTACATCATCCTTTTACTTCCCCTGCCCAAAAAGATTTAGACCTTCTCGAAAAAAACCCGCTTGCCGCAAAATCCGACAGCTACGATCTCGTCCTTAACGGGGAAGAAATAGGCGGAGGAAGTATAAGAATCCACAATTCCGGGTTACAGAGAAAAATTTTTGAAATTCTTTCAGTATCTCCGGAAGATACAAAACATAAATTCGGATTTCTTTTAGACGCGTTAAGTTTCGGCGCCCCGCCTCACGGCGGGATAGCATTCGGCTTAGACAGAATATTGATGATTCTAAGAAAAGAGGAGTCAATAAGGGACGTCATAGCTTTTCCGAAAACGCAAAAGGGTTACTGTCCTCTATCGGATGCTCCTTCACCCGTAAAAGAAAATCAGCTCAGGGAACTCGGTATTAAAATTAATCAAACGCCGCTAAAAAATATAATATAAAAAAATAGGGGGTATTAAATTGGAAAAAAGGTCTTCGTTTCCTCATCCATACTTTGAATCTCATCCTAACTGGAAATGGTTTATTCTGGCGACGGTTTTGGTCGGCGCTACGATGTCTGCTTTGGACGTAAGCATAGTTAACGTTGCCATGCCCACAATGGAGCACAGCTTTAAAGTCAGGATGGCAATCATAGAATGGGTTGCAATGGCGTATATGCTTACTTTAACGGTATTCCTGCCTCTTTTCGGCAGGCTGGCCGATATGTTCGGAAGAACAAAAATGTATAATATCGGATTTATTGTTTTTACAATAGGTTCGGCTCTTTGCGGCATTGCTCCTAACGCTAATTTCATAATATTTTCCCGCGTCATTCAAGCTGTAGGAGCCGGCCTTCTTCAGGCAAATTCAGTCGCCATAATCACGCAGGCTTTTCCTTCTAACGAACTTGGAAAAGCGATAGGACTTCAAGGTTCCGTTCAAGCAATCGCAATGTCTATAGGGCCGTTTGTCGGCGGAATGCTCATTGCCGCTGTAAACTGGCGCTTAATATTTTATGTTAACGTCCCGATAGGAATAATCGGCACATTTATGGCCCTTTTTATACTTCCGTCCAGTAAAGCCAAATTGAGCGAAAAAAAAGAAAAAATAGATTATTTCGGCATATCTTTTTTTGCGGCAGGACTTGCTTTTCTTGTTTTAGCGGTTAACAAAGGCGCTCAATTAGGCTGGTCTTCCCCGATTATTCTTCTTTATTTCCTAATAGCAATTATTTTCCTGCCGCTTTTTATATATACGGAACTTAAAGTCGAACATCCTATGATAGACCTTAAGCTTTTTAAAAAATGGGGATTTTCGGCAGGCAACGTCACGGGCATGCTATCCTATTATGTTTTATTCGCCGTTTTATTTTTGATGCCTTTCTACCTGGAAAACTTACTGCACTATAACGCGGCAGTTACAGGTTCTATTTTAACGCCTATTCCGCTCTCCATGGCTATAATTGCGCCGTTTGCCGGAGCCATATCTGATAAAGTAGGTTCGAGGATAATGACTACCGCGGGAATGGCTGTCTGCGCCGTAGCCACGCTTTTATTATCTTTTCTGGGAGCGTCCATAAATATATACTTCTTAATATTCGAGTTTATAATCCTTGGCATAGGAATGGGCATATTCACCCCGCCTAACAACAGCGCCATTATGCTTTCGGCTCCGCCGGAAAGACTGGGGGTTGCCGGAGGAATACTTAACATGATGAGGGCGCTTGGGCTTATATTCGGGGTCGATATTTCCGGATTAATTTTTACTTCGTTAAAAAATGGTTATTCGGCGGCGCGGGGATATAAAATTCCTTCGCAGGCTCCAAAGCATATATTAGATTCAGCGTTTTTACACGGCTTTGCTATAGTAATGATTACCCTTTTGGTAATAAATATTGTTGCTACTATTCTATCGGCAGCCAAGAAAAACGTTAAAATTAAAAAAATAGAAGGCGCCGAACCTATAGATTTAATGTAATATTAAATAAGAGCAAAAAAATATGGGGATTTTTCAAATAAATAAAAATAAGGGGGGCGCAAACCAGGATAATGGATACAAAATAATCTCCGGCTTAGAATCAATATTAGAAAGAGCGGTGAATAACGGAATAAACAACTTATTTCTGGAAAGTAAACTTATAGAAAAATTGCCGGAGGTTCCGGTATTCCCTTCTTTCAATATTGAGGCTGATTTGAATTTTTTATGGACATCCGTTTATTCTCTCAGCATAACTAATCGCAGGAGCCTTGCGTTTACTTACGAACAGTCATTTTTAGACTTTATTGGACTTGAAAAATACTTTATAGGCAATAAAAGTATTACAGGCGGTATCGTTTTATTTTTTTTTAAAAATTCGTCCATAAAAAAAGTCCCTTTTGCTTTCGAAAAGATTTTCCCGATTTATAATTATTATAAATTATCAGGTTTTTTAGACAATCTTCCTTATTATTTCGAACTGTCGGAAAAATTAAAGCTTCCGGTTCTAATTTATTTAAACGATTCGGTCATGAACGAATATTACGCGTATGAAAAAAAAGAATATACGGAAAGAACGGCGGCTAAGATTGATTTTTCTTTTGCAAATTTCGGCGATAACAACGATAAAGCAAATATTATTTGCGATTTAAGTCAAAACGTTCAATTATTTAAAAACACAGGAAAACATGTTGAGTTTTTTAAAGGAAACTCTCAAAGCAATCTCATTTTTACCGACTCTAAATATTTCCACAGGATTATGGAAAACCGAACTTTTTCGGAAAATTCCGATATTATTTTATTTAACCTCATTAATCCGGTGGACTATTCGCATTTAACCGAATTAGTAAAATCTAATTGCGCAAATTTTTACAAAAATATATTTATATTTGATGATTATGCGCTATTAAGATATCAGCTTGCGGATTTTTTAAAAAACAATAAAGAATTATTGCAATATGAAAATTTAAAACTTATCGGCGGCGAAATTAAAAACGATAAATTAATAGAACTTGGATTTTGCTCGGACGAATTTACGCTTGCCGAAACAAAAAATTTAAAATCATTTTGTCCGGGTTGTACATTATTTACTTTCCTGCAAGCTTTAGAAAAAAAATTGGGCGGCAGGGAAAATTGCGTTTTAATAGGCGACGAAGGTTGTTTTTCCCTTATAAAATTCAGCTCTTTAAAATTTTCTTTTCAAAATATAATCGTTACCGAAAATCCCATTTTTTTCTCTTATAATTTGCGTTCGAAAAACCCGGATAGAAGCTTTTATATTTTTATTTCATCCGAAAAATTTTCTGAACACTTCGATAAATTTATTAAAATGCAAAAAGAACCGAATTTTAACGGCAATATTACCGTCGTCGCATATAAGTCCATTCTTGATTTTGATTATAACTTTAATTTAGAAAGCTTAATTTTAAATCCTCTGCTAAAATCCTTCAAAAAAATTTCGATAAAAAACGGAACCAGGCTTAAAGATTTAAATTCCGAAATTAATTCTCCATTGATATTTATAGATAACAACTGCGTCAAATCGGCAAAAACCGGACGTAATTTGAATTATATTTCATATCTGACCGTTAATAATTCAATATGCAATAAATTAGAATGCAGGCTGTGCTATCAAAAAACTAAATGTCCCGCTATTAAAATTAAAGAAAACAAAGATATATTCATAGAGCCTGAGATTTGTAATTTATGCAGATTGTGTATAGACATATGTCCTAATAATGCCATAAAATCGAAAAGAAGAAAAAAAATAAAAATAAAAAAATCTTTGGAGAGCAAAATTAATCTTTAATCTTTAATCGTTAATGAATAATGGAAAACATAAATTATAATATTATAATAAACGGCGCCGATTTTAAAGAAATTAAATACTTATCCAAGTTTATTTATTTTTCGTTAAAAAATGAAAATTTTAACGCTTCGCTTTTAATAAAGCCTTCGTCTAATATATCGAATTATAGCATGGCATACGCCATTATTAAGGTAGGAAAATTCGAATCTATAAGCTGCCTTCAAAATATAGACGCCATAATCAGCTTGGATTATCAATCTATTTTAAATTATCTTCCCTTTATCGGCAAAAACACCCTTATATTTTCTGATTACTCGGCGTTCAACGTATGCGATTACTGGCTTGCCGACAACGATACGGTTACAGGCAGGTTAAAAGAAAAAACCGAAAATATTTTCAAAATACCTCTTAAAGATATAATAGATACCGACGGCATGGGTAAGAACAAAGTAAGCGCATATATAGCGCTAATAGGAGCCTTCATTTCGAGGAGCAATTTGCTTGAACTCGATTCCATATTAAGACAAGCGGCTTCGTTTTCAAAGAACGATTTCGATAAGAAAAATGCAATCCACGCTATTCTAAAAGGATATGACTATGTTTCGGAAACAGCAGGGTCGGCGGTATAACAATAGTCGCATAAACCGTAAAATTCGACTCCGTAATTATTTATATGATAATTTTCCGTTAATCTTCCTTTTATCTTATTTTCGAAAAATTTTTTGAAATCCGGTTCGTTTATTTGAACGTCGATAATTTTTCCGCAATTTTCGCATATGGCGTGGCCGTGAAGCGAAACGTCGCCATCGTAATGCACGGAATTCTGCATAGTTTTAATTTCTTTTACTTCATGCAAAGATGAAAGCATGGAAAGATTTTTATAAACGGTATTTAACGAAACCATAGGATACGATTCTTTAATCTTATTATACACTTCCGCCGCGGAAGGGTGGCTTTTAGATTCCGATACGATTTTTATAATTTCAACCCTTTGGGGAGTTAAACTATAGCCCATTTTTTTAATTTTCGATACGATTTGATTTAAACGCGAATCAGTCATAAATATAAATCTCCAAAAAAAACTAAAATATTAAATTTAAAGAATTTAATCTATATAGTATTTATTATTATATAATAATAAATAAATGTCAAATATTTTCCGGTTTAAAATCTTTAATGCTGTCGAAAAAAGCTTCAAGGCGGGTAATGTAACCTGCGTCGGCATTATGTTCGTCTATCTCTATTTCGAGATACGGTTTATATTTCATATAATCGGCAAAAAAAGTCTTAATAAACGAATCCGGTCCGCATGAATAATTAGTTAAGTAAACAGCATTAAGTCTAGGATTTTCCATAATTATTTTTGCCGCAGATAAAATCTTATGTCCTGAATGCCAGAACATATTGTCGTGCTCACCATAAATAGAAACTTCTTCTATATCTAAAAAATCCATAGGTATTACGGTTATCCCAAGAGATGATATTTTATTCGAAATAGCCAGATTAATGCCGTCGTCTTGAGTATTATACGGTCTTCCGACCAAAACCGTTATGTCGCCATATTTTTCTAATATCTCTTTCCCTTTTATCTTTAATTTTTTATAAAAATCCCTTTGCTTATTTAATGCCGACTCGAATGCATTTGCAATCTTCTTTCTCGAAATGCCGTATCCTTTAAGATATTTAAATATGCCGCTTAC
This sequence comes from bacterium, assembly GCA_027319095.1. Classification (GTDB taxonomy): domain Bacteria; phylum SZUA-79; class SZUA-79; order Acidulodesulfobacterales; family Acidulodesulfobacteraceae; genus Acidulodesulfobacterium_A. The sequence continues at coordinate 33,546 of DAHVNW010000013.1, forward strand.
GGTTAAATCGTAATCGCGCTTGTCGTCAAACAATCTTATTTCCGGCGAAATAACTTGTATTTTACCAAACTCCAACAAGGATTTGGCGATATAAGGAACGCCCTGAATATACGGACACTGATAAGTGTTTCCTTGAAAATCGTGGTTTTTTTCCCTGTTCACCAAGGCCGGCAGAAAAACCGCATCCACTTTTTTATCTATAAGATTTTTTACGTGTCCGGTTACTACTTTTACGGGGAAGCAAGTATCCGTTACCGAAAGCATATTTGACGAGTTTATAATTGGCCTATTGGTTTCTTCAGACAAAATAACGTTAAAACCTACTCCCGTCCAAAATTCGTTGTAAAAAGGAAAGAGGTCGTATGTTTCCAGACAAAGAGGTATACCAACGCGCAACTTCGAGTAATCGGCTTCGTTTTCCCCAGCATTATAGCCGTCCAATAGAATCTCTCTCCTGTATTTAAAAAAGTTTTCTCCTTTTTTTGCTTTACTTTTGTCTATTTCAAAAATATCGCATCTTGCTCCGTAATAACGTGGAAGCTCCCGCTCTACGGCAACTTTATTAACGTCGCATAAATTAGAACACTTTAAACATTCAAAAGACTCGTTAGTATATTTTCGGTCCCTTAAATCGAATCCCACGAATTTCGACCCCTTTTTATTTTGAAAAGCAATAAGAGCGCTGCCTATAGCTCCGGTTACTTCATTGTTTTCGGGAACAATTATTTTCTTGCATAAAATAGTTTCGAAGGCACTCACCACGGCCTTGTTCAGGGCGACTCCGCCCTGAAAAAGTATGCGGTCGCCTATAGGTTTGCCAAGAACTACTTTATTTAAGTAGTTTTCGACTATGGAATATGCAAGCCCTGCAATAAGCTGGTCTTTATTTGCTCCTTTTTGCTGATGGGAAACAAGGTCCGATTCCATAAATACGGTACATCTGTCTCCAAGATTACATGAAGTAGAAGCATTGAAGGCTTTATCCGAAAATTCTTTAATAATATCTATATCTAATTTCTGCGCTTGCTCTTCCAAAAACGAACCTGTTCCTGCGGCACATGCTTTATTCATTTCAAAATCTATTACTACGCCGTTTTTAATCCTTATATATTTTGAATCCTGTCCGCCTATTTCAAAAACCGTATCCACGTCTTTATCGATAAAAATAGAAGCCGCCGCCTGCGCTGTTATTTCATTCTTTACTATATCCGCCCCTATATAGTCTCCTATTAAATATCTTCCGGAACCGGTAGCACAGACTCCCTTAACCAGAACATCTATATTAAAATTTTTTAATTCTAAATATATTTCATAAAGAGTATCTCTAACGACTTCTATCGGCTTGCCGTTAGTTTTTTTATACTTTTTTATTAAAAGCTTTTTGTCTTCGTCTAATAAAACGACATTCGTAGAAACAGAACCGGTATCGACGCCAATATAAGCCGGAACGGTATTGCCGGAACGAATTTTAAGCGCTGTTAAATAGTCTAACCCGGAATTATTTCCTCCAATGCCGTCATCGTAATAGCCTTTAAGTCTATCCCGGTATCTGCCAGTTAATTTATTTTTTTCTATAAATTCTTTAAGTGGCCCTAATCCATTAAATTTAAAATTCTTTTCATTTCTGGAAATTATAGCTATCCCGATAGCCGACATAACCGTATGATGTTCCGGTATGATAAGTTCGTTATCTTTCAGTTCCAAAATATCTTTAAACGCCCTTACCATTCCAAGATTGAACGCTACCCCTCCTTGGAAAATAACAGGTTTTTCAAATTTCTTTCCCTTCGCTATAGTTCCGATAAAAGTTCTTGCCACCGCATAACACAATCCGGCGACGATGTCCTGAATAGGAGTAGAAACCTGCTGAAGGTGAATCATGTCTGATTTAGCGAATACTGTACATCTTCCTGCAATTTTTGATGGATTTTTAGATTCTAAGGCAAGCTTCCCGAATTCATTTTCTATATTTATGTGCAGTCTTTCAGCTTGTTGGTCAAGAAAAGAACCGGTACCGGCAGCGCATAAATCGTTTAACCCGAAATCCTCGAGGAAAATCTGCCCGTTTTCTTTATTTTTATTAAGCATAAGGAACTTCGAATCCTGACCGCCCATCTCGATAATCGTCTTTACGTCCGGATAAAAATATTTTACGGCTTCGGTCTGTGCGACGAGTTCGTTTATGTTTGGAATTCCTAATACTTCCCCGACCGTCCGCGAACCTGAGCCAGTCGCTCCTATCCCTGCAAACGAATCCCGGGAAAATTCGTCGAAAATGCGCTTTAAAACATTATAGGCGGTCTTAATCGATTCGCCGTTAGACCTTATATAATCTTTTTTTACGACCTTCAAATCTTCGTCGAGAATTGCAAATTTTACGGTAGTAGAACCGATATCTATTCCCAAATACAGTTTCTTATCGAAATTTTTAACGCTTTGCCATTTCCAGCGCGCATCCAAGGCATGCTCCGATAAACGCTTGCTTCCGATATAGTCTTCGGCATCTCCTTCACTGCAGGACGGCGTGCGCCCCTCAACGCGTGCCGAAGATGAAGATATGTGAAGTTTCTTTGAAACTTTCATTATAACCTCTTCCATTTGCCGCCTTCTTTAAAAATCTCTTTTTTCCAGACCGGCACCTTTTCTTTTATATTGTCAATCAAAAACTTGGATGCGAGATAAGAATCCTCTCTGTGTGGACTTGAAACTCCTATAGAGATGGAAACCTCTCCGATATCCATCTTTCCTGTCCTATGTATTATGCAAACTTTTGCGATACTATATTTATTAAACGCTTCGCCTATTAATTTCTTAATTTCCTTAACCGCCATTTCCTCATAAGCTTCGTAAAATAAATATTCTACCGGCTTACCGCCGTCATTGTCCCTGACAGTTCCGTTAAATAAAAGAACTGAACCGGCGCAATGGCTTGAAACAAAATCGAGGACCTTGTCTAAATCGATTTTTTTTTCCGTTATTTCGACATATGAACCGTCTTCCTGGACAGAACATGCTCCCCCGCTCACGGGCATAATAATAGTTATTTCATCTCCTTCTCTAAGCTTTTTTCCGTCGTTTATATCGATATACTCCATATTAACCGCATATTTAGAAATTTCGATTATTTTTTTTACGGAAGGATATGTTTCGCCTATAAACATAACTGCATCTTTTAAGGACGAACCGTCGTTAAGTTCCAAATCTAACCGGTTCTTACCTATTATTTCTTTGAAAGCGGCAAATAATCTGACTTTTATATTTATCATATTTTAATTTTGTTAGGTATTTCATTTGAAATCGGATACTTTTCCTTTTATTTATTTTTATAGTTACAATCTATAAATGTTTAGAGATTTCGTAGGAAATATGGCCTATCTCGTTCAAAATTATTTTATCCATAGCCAATCTTACTGCATTTAAAGAACCGGGTATCGAAAAAATTATCCTGCCGTTATATATTCCGGCCGAAGCGCGAGACATCATAGCGGAAGGTCCTATTTCAGCGCAGCTTAAACTTCTGAATAATTCTCCGAAACCGTATAATTCTTTGTCATACAAATCTTTCAACGTTTCGTAGGTTATATCTTTAAAGGAAATGCCGGTCCCTCCGTTTACAATTAAAGCGTCGGTATTTTTTCCGGCATCGTGAAGGCAGGTTTGGACAATAAGATTTTCCAACAAATATCTGTCGTCTTTTATGATATTATAACCGGACACCTTGTGCGAAGCCGATAAAAGCGCTTTTTTAATATAATTTCCGCTCTCGTCTTCGCTTTCTTTTCTCGTATCGCTTAAAGTTATGACATAAACGTTTAAAGGCCTGTTTGCCTTTTCATTTTTTTTATGTTCGACATGCCCCATAATAATCGAATTTTAAACTATTGCGTCAAAAAAGTCAATCGGCAAGCATACCCAAATCACGATTTAGAAATTTATTTTCTGGATTAGCATCTTTGTCTGCGTTATTTAGCATTAAAACTTATAAATATTTTCTAAATCGCAATCCGTGCATAACTTAAAAATAAAAATGCCGAAATACCGGATATTTTCGGCATTTTCGGCATTAATATTCAAAAATATTAATTATAATATTTTAAACCTTCATTTTTTAATACATTCCGCCCATTCCGCCCGGCATTCCTCCGCCCGGCATTCCTCCTGCAGGTTTTTCTTCGGGCTTATCGGCTATCATAGCTTCCGTAGTGAGCATAAGCGATGCGACGCTTGCGGCATTTTGAAGAGCTGTTCTTTCAACCTTAGTCGGGTCTATAATGCCGGCTTTAAGCAGGTCTTCATATTTATCGGCTGCGGCATTATATCCGAAAGAAGCTCCGTCGTTACCAAGAACTTTATCTATAACTATAGAACCTTCGACTCCGGCATTTTCCGCAATCATTCTTAACGGCTCCTGAACGGCTCTTTTTATTATCTTTATACCCGATTCTTCATCGTGATTAGCTCCCTTAAGTTTATCTATGGCTTTTACCGCCCTTAAAAGCGCGACTCCTCCGCCCGGAACAACCCCTTCTTCTACAGCGGCTCTTGTAGCATGAAGGGCGTCTTCGACTCTTGCTTTTTTCTCCTTCATTTCGGTTTCGGTAGCCGCTCCTACGTTGATTACCGCAACGCCTCCGATTAATTTAGCAAGTCTTTCCTGTAACTTTTCTTTATCGTAGTCCGATGTTGATTCTTCGATTTGGGTTCTAATCTGTTTTACTCTCTTTTCTATTTCCGCTTTAGAACCGGCGCCGTCAACTATCGTCGTATTGTCTTTATCTACCGTGATTCTTTTTGCGTGGCCTAAATCTTTTAATGTAATAGATTCGAGTTTAACGCCTATATCTTCGGAAATAACCTGTCCGCCAGTCAATACGGCTATGTCTTCCAACATAGCCTTTCTCCTGTCGCCGAAGCCTGGAGCTTTAACGGCGCAGCAGTTTAAGGTACCCCTTAATTTATTTACGACGAGAGTTGCAAGAGCCTCTCCTTCCACCTCTTCCGCAATAATAATAAAAGGACGTCCTGATTTTGCAATCTGCTCCAGAATAGGCAATAAATCCTTCATTGCCGATATCTTCTTTTCGTTAATTAAAATATACGGGTCGTCCAAAACGCATTCCATTCTTTCGGAATCGGTTACAAAATAAGGAGATAAATAGCCTCTGTCGAACTGCATTCCTTCGACTACCTCCAGCGTAGTCTCCATGCTTTTTGCTTCTTCAACGGTAATGACGCCCTCTTTTCCAACTTTGTCCATAGCTTCCGCAATAATAGAACCGATAGTTTCGTCATTATTGGCGGAAATAGTCCCTACCTGAGCAATTTCCTTTTGGTCTTGAATAGGCTTGGATATTTTTTTAAGTTCTTTTACGATTTCCTCAACAGCTTTGTCTATGCCTCTTTTTACGTATATAGGACTTGCTCCGGCAGTAACATATTTAACGCCTTCTTTGTAAATCGCCTGAGCCAATACGGTAGCGGTAGTTGTTCCATCGCCTGCCGTATCTGAAGTTTTGGACGCAACTTCTTTTACCATCTGTGCGCCCATATTTTGAAACTTGTCGGTCAATTCAATTTCCTTTGCTACCGTTACGCCGTCTTTAGTAATCGTGGGCGAACCGAACGATTTTTCTATAACGACGTTTCTACCTTTTGGACCTAAAGTAACCTTAACGGCATCTGCAAGAGCATTGACCCCGTTTAGAATTTCGGATCTGGCTTCCGATGAAAATTTTAATTCCTTTGCCATAATTATTTTATTCCTCCAAATTTAAATTATTAACTTAAAATAAAAAACATACAATATTAGACCTCTATTTTACTATTTTTCGACTATAGCTAAAATATCGTCTTCTTTCATGATAAGATATTCTTTGTCGTCGATTTTAACGTCATTTCCTGAATACTTCGCAAATAAAACAACGTCTCCCACTTTAACGTCCAAAGGCATTTTCTTTCCGTCTTCGGTAATCCTGCCGCTTCCGGCGGCGACAACCTTTCCCTGCATGGGTTTTTCTTTTGCGGAATCAGGTATGAATAAACCACCTTTGGTTTTTTCCTCTTCTTGAAGTCTTTCCACTAAGACTCTGTCTTGCAACGGCTTAACTTTCATAAATTTCATCTCCTTATTTTAGTTAATTATTAATTTTTTATAATGGTTAGCACTAATACCGTTTGAGTGCTAACCCTTTTAATATACACTTATGCTTTTAAAAAAACAATTCTGTAAATCTTTTAAATATTAAGAGAAATTTAGTATAATTTTCAAAATAAATTTATTTAACTTCATTTTTCTTTATTTTTATCCTTAAATTGTTATTTTAATCTTTTTTTATTCATTTTATATTTTTATTTCAAAGGTAAAATTAAAATGATATAATAAAAAAAATGGAAGAGAATATTTTATCTATAAAGAATTTAACTAAAAGTTTTGGAGAAACTGCAGCTTTAAACAATATTTCCTTTAATATAAACTACGGAGACTTTTTTGGGCTCATAGGACCTAACGGGGCTGGAAAATCTACGCTTTTAAAAATTCTTTACGGCATAGTCGTTCCTGACTCCGGTACTATAAATATAAAAGGTTTGAGCTTTCAATCCGCCGATTATACGAAAATAAAAAAAATAAAATACGACCTGGGCGTCGTGCCGCAAGACGATAATTTAGACGAAGATTTAACGGTTTACGAAAATCTTTTGATATATTCGATGTATTTCGGGTTGCCAAAAAAGGAGTCGTCGAAACGGTCGGACGAACTTCTCAATTTTTTTAATTTAAACGATAAAAAATTTTCAAAGGTTGCCGATTTATCCGGAGGATTGCGAAGGCGCGTTATGATTGCGCGGGCATTAATAAATAATCCATCGTTAATTATATTGGACGAACCTACAAGCGGATTAGATCCGGAATACAGGCAGAACATATGGAACAAGCTTAAGGCGTTAAACGAAAACGGCGTTACGGTGCTTATGTCCACCCACTATATGGAAGAAGCCGAAAAACTTTTTAAAAATATGATTATATTGCATCGCGGAAATATCGTATTGAGAGGAAAGATTAGCGATATTACTTTAAATAAAAAATCTTTAGAAGAAATTTTTCTCGATATTGCTAAAAACTAAGTGAAATTATTAAAAAAAATAATCGATATAAATTTAAGCTTAAGTTTAAAGTCGTGGACGGTTTTTTATAGAAACTATACGGTCTGGCTTAAATATTACAAGCCGGGCATAATAGGGGATATTCTCGAACCTCTTTTATATTTAGCCGCTCTCGGATTAGGAATAGGCACATTTATACATAATATAGACGGCATATCTTACATCCAATATATCGTTCCGGGAATAATTGCGTCGTCGTCGATGTATGCCGCAGCTTTCGAGTCCACTTTTGGAGCATATACCAGAATGGTTACCAAGGGAATATACGGGGCAATTTTGATTACGCCCGTCGGCATAGAAGACATAGTTTCGGGAGAAATTCTATGGGGCACGGCAAAAGCCTTTATGAGCGGAGCGGCAGTTCTAATAATCGGAACGGTTTTTGGGTGGATAATATCCCCTTTTGCATTGCTTATACCGGTCGTAATCATATTAAACGGCATTTTATTTTCTTCGCTGTCGCTTTTAATAACGTCGTTTTCACCGTCTTACGATTTTTTTTCCTATTATTTTACAATAGCAATATCTACTATGTTCTTATTTTCGGGAGTATTTTATCCGGTTTCTTCGCTTCCGCATCTCGTAAAATATTTCGTATATATTATGCCCCTCTTTTATACGGTAAATATAGTTAGAATGCTTGACGAAGGCAGGATTAACACCGCAGTCTTATTGTCGTACTTATCGGTTATAATGCTATTTGCGCTTATATTTTTTTACGCTTCGGTCTTTTTTATAAGAAAAAGAATAATAAAATAATTTTACAGGCGCGGAAGCGTTATACCCACCTGCGACTGATATTTTCCTTTTTTATCCTTATATGACACTCTCGGCTCTTCTCCTTCGAAAAAAAGGACCTGGGCAATGCCTTCGTTGGCGTAAATTTTTGCCGGCAGCGGCGTCGTATTAGAAATTTCCAGAGTAACGTATCCTTCCCATTCCGGCTCGAATGGAGTAACGTTAACCACTATGCCGCATCTTGCGTAAGTAGATTTTCCCAGACATATAGTTACAACGTTTCTTGGAATTTTAAAATATTCCACGGACCTGCCTAAAGCAAAAGAATTTGGAGGAACGATACAAACATCGGATACTAAATCTATAAACGATTTTTGGTCGAAATTTTTAGGATCTACTACGGTATTATTTATGTTGGTAAATATTTTAAACTCGTTAGAAATCCTAAGGTCGTATCCGAAAGAAGAAACTCCGTAAGATATAACCCCGTCCCTTACTTGAGAGCATTCAAACGGATTTATCATTCCGTCTTGAGCCATTTTTTCTATCCACTTATCGTTCTTAATCATTTTATAAACTGGAATTTATTTTCATTGGATTTAATTAATAGTAAAAACAGTTTTATAAATTAAAATTTAATATAAAATCGACCATTTCATCGGAATCATCCATTATTTTAAGTATATCGAAATCTTTTTTAGAAATAAAAGAATTCTTAAGCGTATTGCTTTTAACCCAGTCTATTAATCCGGTCCAATAGTTAGAATCGTATAATATTACCGGAAACGGCTTTGTTTTTCCGGTTTGAATCAATTCTACGGTTTCAAAAAGCTCGTCTAAAGTTCCAAACCCTCCCGGCATCATTATATATGCCGAAGCATATCTGACAAGCATTACTTTCCTTACGAAAAAATATCTAAATTCAAGAGTGACGTCGGCAAATCTGTTTATGGTCTGTTCATGCGGAAGTTTAATATTCAAACCTACCGAACTTACGTTTAAATTATGCCGTTCTTTCGCTTCCCTGCAACCTCTGTTTGCCGCTTCCATAACGCCTGGACCGCCTCCGGAAATTATGGAAAATCCCTTTAGGGCTAACTTATAAGCTAATTCTTTAGTATTTGTATATAACGCATCGTCTTCTTTTACCCTTGCGCTCCCGTAAATAGTTACGGCAGGACATATAGAAGGTAAAATATCGAAACCGTCGACGAATTCTCCCATTATTCGGAAAAGACGCCATGGTTCGGATTTATCTAAAGAGTTTAGTTCGTATCCTTTTATATTTTCTTTTTTTATAGACATATATAAAAAATAAAAAATTAGAGGAAGGAAATATTAAACGATATATTTTTAGTATGATCCGCCCTCCCTCTATTAGAATAAATTCAATGCAAGTTGCGAATTTTTAGAATTTCCAATCTTTTTTATCGGGATGCGCCTTTAATGCTTTTGTCTTAAGTTCGTCCTTGGATTCTTTGCGGTTTTCATCCGGAATACAACAATCCACCGGACAAACCGATGCGCATTGCTGAGTATCGAAGTAACCGTAACATTCCGTACAAAGATTGGGGTCTATAATATATATATCCCCCTCTGAAATAGCATTGTTTGGACATTCAGGAATGCAAACCCCGCAAGCGATACATTCGTCTGTAATAAAAAAAGCCATAATACCTCCTAATATTTATATATTAAAATTAAGCCGCTCCGCGACTTTTAAAATAAACATATTCTTCTGCTAAAAAGCAGCGCTTTTTAATGTCCGCAGAAGAATACATGTCGATCTCGCATTTATTTATTGTTAATGTTTTATTACTCTGTTATTGAATGTTTGTTTCCCTTAAATTTAACTTAAACGGCTGCCTGCCCCTTTAAACGCTTTAAGCCCTTTATAAGCGGAATTAGAGCCTAATTCTTCTTCGATTTGTAAAAGCCTGTTATATTTTGCCACCCTTTCGGAACGGGCAGGAGCGCCGGTTTTAATCAATCCTGAATTCACGGCCACCGATAAATCCGAAATAAACGTATCCTCCGTTTCTCCCGAACGGTGGGAAATAATAGCGCTCATATTGTTTTTTTGGGTAAGTTCTATCGACTCTAACGTTTGAGACAAAGAACCTATTTGGTTTAATTTGATTAAAACGGAATTTATAGAGTGGGAATCTATAGCTTTTATTATCCTACTAGGGTTGGTTACGGTGAGGTCGTCGCCGACTATTTGAACTTTATCGCCGATTTCTTTCATTAAAAGCGAAAACCCGTTAAAATCATCCTGCGCCATGCCGTCTTCTATCGAGATAATAGGAAATCTTTCGACATAACCGGCATACATCGCAACCATCTCGTCTGCTTCGAGTTCCGTCCTTTTTCCAGCCTCTTTAAGGATATATTTACCGTTGGAATAAAATTCGCTTGACGCAGGATCCAAGGCTATAAAAATATCCTTGCCGGGCTGATACTTCGCTTTTTCTACGGCTTCCATTATTAATATAATAGCTTCCATATTGTTTTGCAAGTGCGGAGCAAAACCGCCTTCATCGCCAACCGACGTAGGCATATTTTTTTCATCTAAAATCTTTTTAAGTTTCTGATAAACTTCCGCTCCCATTCTTAGAGCTTCTTCAAAAGATTTAGCGCCTGCAGGAACTATCATAAACTCCTGAAAATCAAGCATATTATTGGCATGTTTTCCGCCGTTTAAAATATTCATCATTGGAACGGGCATAACATGAGCGCTTAAGCCGCCAAGATAGCGGTAAAGGGGCATTTCCAATTCATTTGCCGAAGCGACGGCGGCTGCCAAAGAAACCGCTAGAATTGCATTAGCGCCTAAATTAGACTTATTTAGCGTGCCGTCGAGATTCATCATTATGTCGTCGATAAGCCTCTGCGAATAGCTATCTATCCCGTTTAGAGATTTTGCGATAATATCGTTGATTCCTTCTATTGCGGAATGAACCGATTTTCCGCCGTAAAGGGAACTGTCGTTATCTCTTTTTTCGTAGGCTTCATATTCCCCAGTGGATGCTCCCGAAGGAACGCAGGCCGTTCCGCTCATGCCGCTTTCCAAAGAAACTTTTACGCTTATAGTAGGATTGCCTCTTGAGTCTAATATTTGTCTGCCTTTAACATCGATGATTTCGCTCATTTTTAAAATGTCCCCTGAAAAATATATTAGATTTAAAATTTTGAAATAGCGTAAATATTATAACATTTTTTTTTATTTATAAAAATAATTTTTACAAGTTGTCTATTTCATTTTTTACCTTATTTATCAGTAATCCGGTTTTATTTTCGTCTTTGCTTTCGGCATATATCCTTAAAACAGGTTCGGTTCCGGACGGACGTATTAGAAGCCATGAATTATCGTTATATTCAAACTTAAATCCGTCTATAAAATTAGAAGCGCAAAGGTCTTCTTTAAAAGGAATATTAAAACTGCCCTCTTTTAATTTTTCTATTAGCCGCCCCTTTTTATCTTCTTCGATATGCAAATCGTCTCTTTTATATATATAGGGGTAAGGCTCATTGTATATATCGTCTAAAAGCTCGTTTAAATTTTTTCCTGTCGTAATTATAATTTTAAGAAGCATTAAAGCGTTAAATATGCCGTCCCTTTCGGGTAAATGCGAAGTTATGCCGATACCGCCGGATTCTTCGCCGCCTATAAAAACGTCGCTTCCTTTTTTAATCATTAATTCCGCAATATTTTTAAACCCTATAGGCGTTTCATGCAGCTTTATATTATGTTTTCTACATATATCGTCGACGGATTTAGACACGGAAACCGTCTTGACCACGCTTCCCGAATATCCTTCCTGTATTAGATAATTTAAAATTATAGAAAAAATTTTATGGGAATCGATAAAATTGCCTTTATAATCCACGGCGCCAATCCTATCGGCATCTCCGTCTGTAGCAAAACCGACAGAAAATTTATTTTTAACTCCCCTTTTGGTTAAAATAGACTTTAATGCGCGCAAATTATGGTCTATAGGTTCAGGATTTAATCCCGGAAAATTCGGGTTCACTTCACAATTAACGCAGCAATAATCCAAACAAAGCGATTTTAATAAAGGAGGCAAATATCCGATTCCGGCTCCAAACATCGGATCGATTATAACGTCTATCGATTTTAATAAATCTTTGCCGGCATTTTCTAAAGCCCTATGTATTCCGGTAAATTTAATTATATGGCTTATGTAATCGTCTTTAAAATTTTCGCGCTTCAAATTACCGGCAGGCTTTGTTTTGCTATGTAAATTTTTATTTTTTTCGTTAGAATTTTCTATATTATTATTTAATATTTTTTCTATTTTTTTTACTTCAGATTCAAGCATCGAGGCGCCAAAACGGCTTTTAAATTTTAATCCGTTAAATATAAAAGGGTTATGGCTTGCGGTAATCATAATACCCGCATCGCATTTATTTTTTTTAACAAAATACGATAAAACGGGAGATGGACAAAAATCATCGCTAAGTATCACGTTTATTCCTTTAGAAACAATAGCTTCGGCAGCTGCAACAGCAAATTCTTTGGATAAGAAACGGGTATCATAACCTATTGCGACCGTCTTAGGAGAGCCGTCGTTAAAATATTCGGCTAACGATAAACTAATGCGTTTGACTATATCAAAGTTAAAATTATCGCCTATAATACCTCTATAGCCGTCCGTTCCAAATTTTATATACATATATATATTTATATATTTATTACTTTTTTTGTAATTTACATTGTATCTTTATTTTACTGGTGTGTCCGGAGGGATTCGAACCCTCTACCTCAGGAGTCGGAGTCCTGAACTCTATCCATATGAGCTACGGACACATAAAGTGGTAAAATGACTTACTTTTTAGGCTTGCAAGCTATCGAATCTTGCCTAAGGTTTATTCTCTGCAACCTGCGCTAGTATTCCAATGTACGCAAACTCAAAATCAACTTATTTTTAAATATTATATAATATATAAATGGAAAAACAATATATAAAAGACGAAAGGTTGAATTTGCTAAATTCAAAAGCTATTGAATTTTCTAATATAATAGAACAAAACTTGGAAATCGTCCTAAACGAGCTTATTACAAATAATTATAAGCAGTATCGCTACGATGAAAGCAATTTGATTAAAAATGAAAATTCCGTTTATATTTTATATAAAGACCTTAACGAATTATCGGATAAATTATTATCGTCTTCCAAGATTAGAAAAACAACTTCTTTAAAATTACTAGTCTTGCGCATGGTAAAATTTGCCTGCCATTTATATAATATACACAACAGTCTTGAATTAATAAAAATTAACATCAATAAACTTTATAAATATCCGGCAATTAGAAAACAGGCGTATATACCTGAATTCTGCCTGGCTTTAAGCTCCTTTTTTAAAGAAAATATAGATACATTTTTTATGATGGCCAACCAAACCGGCGAAATGCAAATTAGCACTAAATCGGAACTTCATAGAATTATTTTGCTTGGAAATCAAATAATAGATGAATTTTTTAAAAATATAACCTCTGAAATATATTCGCGAACTTTAGGCGAACTGCCTAAAATTCCAAATTCAGATATCTCGCAATTTACTTCAGAAGTTCCGGGTGAGTCACACGAAATTAAAAACAATGAAATTAAATATCCTGAAGGCCATGTAGTTTATTATTCAAACATAATATCGTTTTTAAAGTTAATTGCCATAAATAGCGTTGAGTTTACAATTATATAAATTATTCATTATTTATAAATTTTATTTTCCCTTTACTGGAATAGCCTATTCCCGATAAATCAATTTTCAATATAAATAATCCTTTAATATTCTCTCCTTGGCGAACGTAATATTTTTTATTTTTTATCTTAATAAGCGCTGTTTTGCCGCTTATAAATATAACCGAAGGCACAATGTTTTTATTTTTTGAAAATCCCTTAAATTTTAAATTTTGAATAAAATCAGGTAAATGATTTGCGCCTAAGGATATGGCTGGAAGCGCATCTACTTTATTATTTCGATCTCCGTCGGTTTTTATGGAAGAGATAAATATTCTGTTATATTTTTTATATTTTGCATCCGAAAAACTAAAAATGTCTTTTAGGTGATTTTTTGAATATTTTTTTAAAAATAGCATAGGGGCTTTATAAGCATCGGGATATTTATCTTTTTTTAAAACGGCGCTAAAAACTTTGCGACTTTTTGATTTAAAATCTTTTTTTTGCAATTTTAATATCAAAATTAATA
>DAHVNW010000140.1 GCA_027319095.1 bacterium
TTATCGTTACCCCCAAATTTTTAAAACCGTCCATAGTGTCTTTATACTCCTTTAACACCCCGAGCGACGGATTTTTAAAAAACCGTCCATCGTCTTTTACTCCGTTTTTGCGCTCTTTGTCGAATTTAAATTTATACGAAGACGGTGTTTCCGTCAAGGAATATCTTATCTGTCTTATGTCTTCCGGCTGTTTCGCCGCTATATTTATAATTCCGGGAGAGGTATGTTTCGGATCTATTTCCGGAATGTTTTGTTTCAGGTCAAAATAATTTTCGAGCGTAAATTTGGACAATTTATATTCTTCGTTAAATTTTTCGTCATGTTTTGCATAATTGCCGGAATATTTAGCCGAGTTAATCTCGTTAAATTTTTCGGACGACATGATAATATTTTTTACGGTAATATTTCTGCCGTAAGCCGTCATAGAGCTAAAAGACGCACCCTGGACTTCTACAAAATCGTTTTTCAAAAAAAGACCGTTAATATTATTTTTGACGTCTTTATCTATAAATCCGTAAACGTTTAATAAAAAATTTTCATCGTTTTTGATAATAAATCCGGCATTTAAAAGAACCTTAATTTCCGTT
>DAHVNW010000141.1 GCA_027319095.1 bacterium
CGCCGTAATAAAATATCACGGAAAAGGCATAGTAGAATATATTAAATTTCCTGAACATCTTAAAGGCGCTTATCAAAGCTTTACCGAAGCTGACATAGCGGCATTAAGAAACATAGGATATAAAGAAGATTTTACGCCGGTCGAAGAAGGTGTAAAAAAATATATGGATTGGCTTAATCGATAAGATTTTTTAAAATATCCAAATCTGCCTTATGCTCTTTATCGCCGCCGGGGGTTTCTATTATCAGCGGAATGTTTTCAAGCCTTTTATCGTTTAAAATAAACCTGAAAGCATCAAGTCCTATATAGCCTTTTCCGATAGGAGCGTGCCGGTCGATTTTAGATCCGTACGGTTTCAAGGAATCGTTAAGGTGAAAGGCGCATAATTTATTAAAACCTATAATACTGCCGAAGTTTTTCATAAAATTATTATAAACAACCTGCGTTCTTATATCGTATCCTGCGGCAAAAATGTGGCATGTGTCAATGCAAGCGCCGAGTCTTTCGGGATTGTCGGAAAGTTTAATAATCTCGGCTATATGTTCCAGTTTGTAACCTATCTGGTTTCCCTGTCCTGCCGTAGT
>DAHVNW010000142.1 GCA_027319095.1 bacterium
GTAACATTTTTGATGATTGCGAGCATAAAATATATCTTTATAAAACCAGCGTATCTTGTATTTTAACCAGCGCTTTATTTATTCATGCTTGCAATTACGTTTATAAAAACGAAGACGATAATTCTAAAACTTTGCTTTGTATTGATAGCGGTAAAAAAATAACAGGCGTATGCTTGGATGTCGATAGATTTCTAGAAAGAGCATTTAGGAATTTTAGACCTTATGACGCAGGAGTAGTATTAATGGAGTGAAGTTAGCTATAATATATATAAGCCTCCACTTACTTATGCCCCAAAGTTGAATATTTCAGCTTTGGGGATTTTTTTTGTCCTAAAATTTCAGTATCCCAAAAAAAAGCGTATATATACTTATGAAAGTTAAATTTAATTTCATAAGGAGAGACGCTATGCAGAAAGTATCTACTAAAACAAAACGTATTGCTATAATTATAGCCTTTATTTTTATTGCGGCGCTTACGCTGTTTGCAAGTTATACCAAATTATCAGCCAAAAAATCTTATTTTAAACTTATCAAGCTCGAACAGAAGTTTGGCGGTAAAAATAAAAAAACCGTTCTTACTGAT
>DAHVNW010000143.1 GCA_027319095.1 bacterium
CATTCCTTTAACGACAAGCTTATAAATATCTTGAAAACTAACGGCGTTAATTTTTATTCGGCATTTAATCCGGAAAGAAAAAATATATACGCATTAAATAAAATTATAAAAATATGCCGTGAAAATAAAATAGACATTATACATACGCATCTCGGCACGGGAAGTTATCTTGGGGTTCTAACCGGAAACTTTCTTAAAATTCCGGTAGTCAGCACCGTAAATATATTCAGCGGTTATCATTATTACGCGCTTGCGGATGCGTTATGTTTCGACAGCAATGCCGTGAAAGACTATCATATGAAATACTTCTCGACGCCCGAATATTTAGAATATAAGCCTAATTTAATAGAATCTGCCGTCAACAAACTTTTTAAGTTTTCTTACAAAACCGTTAATAATTTAGAGGAATTAAAAAATAAATCCCATGTAGTATACGAAAGAATAGACGAATCGCATTTCATTAATTATAAAGACAGATTAAACGAATTCGATAATTATTTTAATATAGGCATGACGGGAAGGATAGACGAACAGAAAGGACAGATTTATTTTATAGAAGCGGCGGAACTTTTAGT
>DAHVNW010000144.1 GCA_027319095.1 bacterium
TTGATGGCGTTGCTTAGCAGGTTGTATATTATCTGCTTAAATTTAACCCTGTCGGAATATAATTTATAGCCGTCCGAACATTCATATTCTACCGTTATGGCAAGGTTCTTTTTCCCGGCGAGGGATTTTAAAACGACGATAGCTTCGTCTATAGCTTCTTTAACGGAAAACACAGAGTATTCGAGAGAGAACATCCCCGCTTCTATTTTAGATATGTCGAGAATGTTGTTTATAAGCTGGAGCAGATGTTTTCCCGAAACTAATATATTATTGGTATATTTTTTATGTTTTTCGCTAAGGTCGGAAGAATCTTTCAGGAGGTCTGAATAGCCTATGATTGCATTAAGCGGCGTCCTTAATTCGTGAGACATATTTGCGATAAATTTAGATTTTAACTCATTTGACTTTCTAAGTTCCTTGTTGCTTTCTTCAAACTGTTTCGTTCTTTCTATAACCTTATTTTCAAGATTTTCGTTCAGCTCCTTCAGCCTTTTTTCCTGCAATTTTATGTCCGTAATATCTTTAGAAATGCCGATAGTTCCGATTATATCGCCCTTCTTGTCCATAA
>DAHVNW010000145.1 GCA_027319095.1 bacterium
CCGAAAACATTGTCTTTCATAGTTTTCAAAGGGTCTCTTTGATAATGCGGGACGGATGCCGGACAAGCAAGGTTGACGATAAAATCGGCTTCTATGTTAAAAGGCAGGCTTATATCCCACCTTATTAATTCAAAAGACGGATTTTCGATAAATTCTTTTATATTATTTTTAGAGCCGGTATAAAAATTATCCATACATAAAACTTCATGACCTTCGTTTAAAAGCCTTTCGCATAAATTAGAGCCTATAAAACCAGCTCCTCCCGTTACAAGTATCCGCATAATTTAATTATCCTCCGTTTATTTTTTCAAATTAAAATTAAATTTAATTTTAATTTTAATTTAATTTATGTCTATTTTTCAATTAAACCGTTTCCGCTTAAATCGTATTTATTTCCGTAGCCTCTCCTCGTTATCATGAATAATTCGTTTACGAATGTATTGCCGTTGCCTATTATTATGGAAGAATTCATGCTTACTATATCGAATTTGTCGATATTTTCAAGCGTCGTAATAACTATTTCTTCGTCCGGTCTCGTTACAGCCTTTGCTATAACCGCAGGC
>DAHVNW010000146.1 GCA_027319095.1 bacterium
CATATGCAATGAAGTGTTTTCAGGATATTTTTTATTATAATATCTTTCCTCGTTATTATTACGTAGCTGGAATTCTAATCGTTTCCGTTATCGTTTTTATGCTCGGTTATTCATATTTTGCTCTAAGGAAGGAACTGTTTAGTGAATTTATATAATATGCACCGTTATGATTCAGAATACGCTGTCGAAGCCGAAAATATTTCAAAGGTATTTAGAAGGCTGTCGTCCCATACAACTCTTAAAAAAGCTTTTATAGATTTAATTACTTTCAATAAAAACAAAAAAGTTAAAATCTTAAAATTTACGGCCTTAGAAAACGTAAGTTTTAAAGTAAAAAAGGGAGAAACGTTCGGCATAATAGGTCCTAACGGCGCCGGAAAAAGCACTTTGTTAAAAATATTGTGCGGTATAATGAAACCCACTACCGGACGCATTGCCGTCAACGGTTCCTTGTCTGCCCTCCTTGAACTCGGCACCGGTTTTCATCCGGAACTTACGGGCAGGGAAAACATTCTTATAAACGGGCTCATTTTAGGCTTAAGCAAAAAAGAGATAACG
>DAHVNW010000147.1 GCA_027319095.1 bacterium
GCTTTTATGACTTTATTTTTAGATAGACTTTCCTGTATGGAATCCCATTTCCAAAGCATTACCACATCAAATATAATAAATGCCACAAATATAACGTTGCCTATAATTGGTATAGTCATAAGTTTTATCCCGCCTATAAAGATAGCCAGCAGGATTAAAAATATAAAAAACAGCTTTATCCAGTTTAATTTTTTGGCGACGGTTTCTTTTAATGGCATTTTTTTTGACCTCTCTTATATATATACGCTTTTTTTTAAGATACTTAAAATAATTTTGCAAGGATATCGCAATTTGTGACACCGCCGGCGACACTTTCACAAATGCAACGAAAATCCTATTGCCGTATATCTTACGCTTTTTATTTTAACTAATCCAAAGTATCTACTGTCTAAAGAATATTTATCGGGTCCTAAAGCAAAGAAATAACCTTTTGGTATAACTAAATTATGATATTTAGCAAAGGTTTTAATTTTATCGTGTTTAAAAGGAATAAGGTCGGCGTAATGCGGGACTATAGCAATTAATTTGCCGTCGCAATAGTCTTTTCTGCCGAC
>DAHVNW010000148.1:0-249 GCA_027319095.1 bacterium
GAGACTGAGCCGTAAAAGCATCTGCAGAACTTCATTAACATTAATTGCTTCTTTGAGTTGCAAATCACTGTGTTAAGTTAATTATGTAATTAGAAATACTTCAAATCTGTTTTTTAAATATGGATCTAGAGATGCCATCTAATAATGATTCGGCGTATAATCTTATGTCGCCCTTTAAAACGTTATCCATTCTCAACTGAATTATTCTAATTATCGGTCCCATTATTAAAGACGATGCAATTAATACAT
>DAHVNW010000148.1:259-553 GCA_027319095.1 bacterium
ATCTTTTAATATATTCAAATGGTTTGGTTGAACATATCGGCTGCGCTTTCGGCAAAAAATCCTTATGTTTGGTATAAAGCACATATTTCATAAGATACGGGTCTTCTTCCGTCAGTTTAAATAATACAAGTATAATCGATTTTAATGCTTCCCTGTCGTCAGCCGCATTTTCGACAGCCGTTTTTATTTCATTTAAAATAAGCCTTCCCGCCGTATCGTATAAAAACTGCGCAATCTTTTCTTTTGAGGAAAAGTGATAATATATTGCGCCGATGCTGAGTTTAGTTCCTTCAG
>DAHVNW010000149.1 GCA_027319095.1 bacterium
TTAATAGATGGGTTGAAAAACTTTGTTAATTCGTCAAAATTGAAAAATACCGACAGGGTAAGCCTTATTAAATTTGACGATAAAGCCGACGTTTTACTGCCTTTCGTTAATATAGAGAGTAAAAATAAGGATTTAATATTGAATGCAATAGACGGACTTATAAATTACAGCGGCGGCACTTCTATGGGCGCAGGAATGAAAGAAGCTTTAGATTTAATTTCTAAAGAAACCGGAAATAGAAAGATTATAATGCTTACCGACGGGCAGACCTCCGACGAGGATTTGGTAAAAGAAATGTCGCTGGAACTGGCAAAATTAAATATACCGTTAATAGCCGTTGGAATCGGCGAAGACTGGAATGAAAATCTTATTTCTTTTATTACCGATAAAACGCAAGGCAAACCTTACTATGCTTCGGCTAACGGCGGAGACGATGCATCGGGAATAGTTATAAAACCCTCTGAGATACCTGATATTATGATAAAAGAATTAGAACATGCCGTTAATGAAACTTTAACAGGGCTATCTCTTACGTTAAATACCGTAAAAGAC
>DAHVNW010000014.1 GCA_027319095.1 bacterium
GGTCTTTCCGTGTCTTTCCTCTTTTATCCTGTTGAATATGGAAGCCTCCTGTTTTAGAAAGTTTTACGTAAAAGCTTATATGATGGGAATGCAAATGCCTTTTAAAATCCTGTCTTTACGGAATCCATAATTTGAATAATCTGCTTCGTTACGGCTATGATTGTTTTTTTCTGCTCGGCATTGTTTTTAAAGAGTTTAGAGAAATAGGTAGGCAAAAGGGAAATCATCACCGTATATTCGCCGTCTTTATAAATAGCTATCTTGCACGGCATAAACGCAGCGTAGTTCATATTATATTTTAAAAGTTTATAGCCGTACAGCAGCTTGCAAAACTCGACTACCTTCAATTCGGGAATTTTATATCCTATTCCTTTTATGCCCGTTGATATAGGAGCAATAGCGATAATACTGTAGTTTGCGCTTTCTATTCCCTGCTTTAGGTCGAAAAAGGCGCTTTTAAAGCTCTTTTTAACCTTGACGATATAAAAAGGGCCCTTGGGAATTTTTACCGCAAAGGAGTTCGCAGGGTAAAAAACAGCGATAAAAAATATCGAAACGAGGGCAAAAATTAAAAAAATAGTGAAGCCTTTTGTTTTACCGCTTCGCTTTCGGCCTGCGGCCTCATGAAGTTCATGCGGAACTTTCTTAGAAACTTCCATTTGTTTCCCTCTTGTTATTTATTATACTACGTCAATCGTAACTGTTTTTTTATAAACGTTATGATGGGTATCATACATAACGAACTCTAACGGCGCTTTTTTGTCGGCTTTTAAGTAAAAGGCCAAAAAGGGGTTACTAGCAATACCCGTACCGTAATGGCAGACCGTAATTAATTTCTTGTCGTAATAAACATCGACCTTGTTTATAATCCACATCGGTATTATCTTTCCTGTTTTAGGATTTTTAACGAGACCCGTATCCATGGGATGTTTTATTAAACTTAATACCTTTATTATTTTTCCTTTTTTAACTCTTCCGGGAACTCTAACTAAAATTGTTCCTAATTTCATAATTTTGCACCTCTTGATTTAATATTTATACTTTATATTTATATTAAAAAATTCAAAATTAACAGCCTCCAACCGTTACCTTAACAAACTTTCTTCCGCCATAAACACTCCCGTCAGAATATTCGGCAAGGATTTGAACGTATGATTCCTGTTCAAGCTTTATCCTTGTAGATATATAGGCTTTACCGTTAGCGGGCGTAATATCAAACGAACCCTGAACGGCATGCGGATTATTAAGGTCGTATACGTAAAAGGTTTTAAGATATTTTTGCGGCGTCATCTTCAGTCCCACTTCCATAGTTAACGGAACCATTGCGCCGTTTTGTGCAATAAACGGAAGTCTAATTTTTGGAATTAAAAGTTTTTCTTCGGCAGTTGGCGTCCCTTTTACCCACGTAACTTTTTTTCCATTAACCTCTTTAACATAAGCTTTGTTTACTTTAACGGCTTTAAATTTTGCGATTTTGGCAAAGGCTTTTTCTGTTTTTCCTAAAATTATATCGGAGCCTATTATTGTCGCAGCACTTACAACGGCAGTTTTCTTGATAAAATCCCTTCTCGAAATATTATTGTTCATTTTTTATTCCCCCATTAATTTTAAATATTAAGCATATCCTTTAAAAAAAATCCCAAATTTTTCTAAATTTGCAATGAAGCATCGGGATTAGCCAATTTAATTTTTACGCCTTCTTTTAAAAGAAACTTGAGTCCGGCTGACGTTGACACACAAAATATTAAATTCACCATAAACAGCGGCCACAAGATACTAAATGCTAAACGAGTTAAAATCAAATCGGATGACTGTTAATACCGAACATTCGGTATTAAATTGGAATATGCCACATCTGTTTAATTAACAATCATTTTTAAACGCTACTTGGTTTAAGGATTTCCCAAACTGATTCAAATACTATATCTTTATAATTGAATATGTCATCTTTAATAACTTTATCCCATTTAACTTGAATAAGCCTTATCGGTATTCCAGTTAAACATACGGTTGCTATATAACTATTCATTTTTTTGATATTTCCTTTTTTCATCTCATTATTTAAAAATGTCCGCAACAGGTGAAAAGGACCTGATGAACAAATGGGCTTGACGCCTTTTATAATTTCTTTATGCTTAACGTTTAATGCATATTCCATCATTATGTGATCATCTTTGGCCACTCTAATTATACCATAGACAAACTCTTTTATTTTATTTTCGGTAGTTTTGTTTGATTTTATAATATTATTAAATAAATTATTTAATAATAAGACCGTATTGTCAAATAATGAAATAGCTATTTCTTCTTTGCTATTGAAATGGTGATATATTGCTCCAGTGCTTACGCTCAGTTCTTTTGCGATATCCCTTACTGTAGTATTATGATAACCTTTTAATACAAAAAGCCCCATCGATTTTTTTAAAATTCGATTACGGGTTAATAACGATCTTTCGTCATTCTTTTTCATTGATAATAGAAAAAATAAAAACATTACAATTGTTCGGTATGTTCGTTATTATATAATTTATCATTTAGCATTGTCAATATAATTTTTTTTAATGTTTTTTAATTTTTTATCGGCCGCTATATAAAGCTAACCCTATTCTCATTATATTTATCTTTTATATAAAATAATGTTATTTTAAACTTTTATTTTAATATGCCCGATTATTGAAGTTTATTTTAACAAAATATTTATAAAAAATAATATAAAAGATTTTATAAAAAATGTTTAATATTGGTGGTAAAACGACAAAACCGACTTACCGTGCATTTTTTCGGCGGCAAGTTCGAATGGCTGGTATTTATTCGATAACTTTTCGAGTTTATCGTGTTGTATTATTATATCGGCGACGTTTTTAGAAACAGAAAGACTAAAATTTTCGGTTATTTTTTCAATAGTCTTCCCGCATAGCCCCAATGAAAAATTATCGCCGCCGCTGTCTTCTAAATCGTGCGGTTTTTCTATTTCTAATCTTACCCTGTCGTTTCTTTTCAAATACGGCGGGTCTATGAAAATGAAATCCGGCTTATATTCGGTTAAAACTCCCCTTTCTATGGCTCTTAAAACGTCTTTTTTAATGATTTTGACTTTTTCTTCGACGCCGAAGCGCTTTGACAGATTAATGATTATAGATATTAATTCAGGGGAACTTTCAATGAAAATACAAAACGCCGCTCCCCTTGAAATTGCCTCGAAGCCCACGCTGCCGGTCCCGGCATATAAATCGCAAAAAACTTTGCCCTCGATATCCTGCCCCAAAACGTTAAATAAAACTCCTTTTAAAAAATCCGACGACGGCGAAACGTTTTTTATATCGAATACGTTAGGTATTTTTCTGCCTTTTAACGAACCTGCGATAATGCGCATGGATTCAATATTTAATATCCCAAATCTTCCAACTTTTTTTTGTCGAGAATAATAATATCTCTTTTATCTAATTTTATAATATTTTTGGACGCAAAATCTTTTAAAGCGCGGGAAACCACCTCGCGTGCAGTTCCTGCTATATCGGCGATTATTTTTTGGCTCAGTTTCTTGCCTTCGAACAAAAGAAGTATCTTTGCGATTCTTTCCTGAACGTGCTTAAGCGAAAGGTCTTCTATTGTGCTAGTAAGATATCTTAATTTCTCGGCCATGCTTCTAATTATATTTAACGATATTTCAGGATATTTATAAATAAGGTCTATGATATTTTCGCGCGATAATATATATATCTTCGCAGCAGTAACGGCATCTGCAGACGCCGGATTTACGTCTTTAACGAAAACGGTTACGTCGTTAAAAGAGTCGCCTGGATAGATAAGTTTAAGTATCTGCTCCCTCCCGTCTTTAGAAGATTTATAAACCTTTACCGTTCCTTCTAAGACGAAGTAAATTCCCTTCGATTTGTCCCCTTCTAAAAAAATATTCTCTCCCGCCTCGTAAGCTTCTTCCCTGAAAAGAGAGCCGACCTCTTCCATTACATCATCGTTTAAAGATTTAAAATAATCTAAATTCCTAATATTTTCCATAAATAGAATATTTATTATTATTTTTTATGTTGTATATTATATAATAAAACCAAATAAATTTGTAAAATCTCTATTTAAAGGCGGACACAATTATGATATAATAAACATACCGGTAAATATTTTTGAAGGAGGTAAAAAAAATAAATGCCTATTAGGGAATACAAGTGCAAAGACTGCGGAAATTATATCGAAATTATTCAGGGGGTTAACGAAAAACCTTTAGAAAAATGCGGAAAATGCGGCGGAAAATTAGAAAAGCTTATTTCTAACTCAAGTTTCGTATTAAAAGGGTCGGGGTGGTATAAAACCGATTACGGCAGTTCCGGCGGAAACGGCGGAAATAAAGCCGAAAAAGTCAAGGAGGACAACAAGGCTGCAGCAGCTCCGGCGCCGTCATGCTCTTGCGCAGGCGGTGCTTGTGGACATAAATAATTTGTTTAAATTATTGTACGGAAACGGGTTTTTAAATCTTGAAATAATTTTTTCGGAAAATTATATAGAAGAGATAAATTTTATCGGTAAAAAAAATATAAATCATGCGGACGAAAAGAGAGTATTGGGCTTTAAAAACCTGCCCCATGTTAAATATCTATTAGGACTTTTAGATTTGTACTTTTCCGAAAAAGAAGCGCCGTTCGATATTTCCGCTAAATTTGAAAGAATACCCGTTAATTTTAATGGTTATTCAAATTTTACGGCGAAAATACTAAAAACATTGCGCTCGACTGCAGAATATGGCGAAACAACATCCTATAAAAATCTTGCCCTGGCGGCCGGACTCGACAAAAAGTATTCGAGAGCTTGCGCCGGCGCGCTGTCAAAAAATAAAACGCCGCTTTTAATCCCCTGCCACAGGGTTATAATGGATAGCGGCAAATTAGGCGGATATTCCGGCGGCGGCGGAGTTTCGCTGAAGGCCAAACTTCTTTCTATGGAAAAACGTAATTCGTCTCAATCCCGCATATCATAAATAACGCATAAACTTAAAAATACGGTTAACTTACTAACTTAACGCATACAAGCCTTCCTCTGCCGTCCTGATTCTTTCCGCCAGCCCGACGGGTATAATAAATATTTTGCCGTCGCCGTAATGGCTCGATTGGTTAATGCTTATAATGATTTTTATAATTTTTTTCACCTCTTTTTCTAATACAACGATTGAAATCATCCTTTTGGGTAAAAAATAAAAATCGTTGTCGGCACTGAAATCAGAGTTTGGATTAATTTTATTTAATCCTGGATCGAGTTCGTTTGCGAGTCCGCCCTGTCCCTTTTGTTTTCCCCTGCCGTGAACCGAATAGAACGTCATCTGGCTAAAACCTTCGTTATCGAGGGCCGATTTCGTTTCCTGGACTTTATGCCTTCTTATTATAGCTAAAATTTCTACTATTTTTTCTTCAAAGCGGGATTCCATCGATAGTCCTCCTATTTATCCAAGTATCCGGTTCGAAATCGGATACCCTTCTTTTTTTAAAGTAACAAACATATAAAATATATAAACCGGTTACAGCCCTTCCGCTCCGGTCCTTACCGTATATGCGTTAGATACCGGAATGACGAATATTTTCCCGTCTCCTATATGTCCGGTAACGGCATTTTCCTGAATAATATCGCAAACCTTTCCCGCGTCTTTTTTGTCCACGACTATCATCATCTCTAATTTAGGCAACTCGTCGTAAACTATATCGCCTACTTTAATGCCTTTTTGTTTTCCTCTTCCGAATACATGCATTTTGGTAACCGAAACAAACCCGCTTTCTTCAAGCGCTTTAAGAACGTCTTTTTCTTTTTCAGGCCTTATAATTGCCCTAACCATTTCCATCATGATAACTCTCCTTATTTTTTATTATTGGTTTTTATGAATCTGTTAAAATAATCGCTTTTGCAATTTCTTCTATCGGGCGTCCGCTGTTCATGCTCAGCTTTTGTAGCCTCCGATGCGCTTCCCTCTCCGAAATCCCTTCTTTTTCTATTAAAATATTTTTCGCTTTTCCGATTAATTTTCTATCTTTTATATACTGCTTTAAATTTTCGTTTTCTTTTTTTATGTCACGAAATTTTTTAAAATTTTCTATTGCTATTATAGTCTGGGCTAAAATCTCGCTTTTTTTAGCTGGCTTTACTATGTAAGAGAATGCTCCCGACTCTTTCAATTCTTCCATATATTTATCGTAATATTCTACGTCATCTGCTCCTGCGGTTAAAAAAATAATAGGAATAGGGCTCTTCTCCATAATTTTTTTGCAGGCAGTGATTCCGTCCATAGACGGCATTTTAATGTCCATAAAAATAATATCAGGCTTAAATTCGTCTGCCGATATTACAGCCGCCGCACCGTTATCGGCTTCATATATATTAACCGTAATAGAATTTAAAATAAGTTTAAGCTCCTCCCTTCTTTCTTTTAAATCGTCAACTATTAAAACTTTTATATTTAAATCTAAACCTTTATCGTTTTTCATAATTTAGTTTGTTATCATGCAATGTTTGTGCCATTTGCAACCCCGCTTGTTTTCCCGCTTTCTCTAATAATAATTTTTTTCAGCCATGGCGGCGGATTTTTAGATAAAACTTCCCTTAAATCTTCCATTACTTCTTCTATTTTATCGTTAGGCTTGGATTTTACGGGATGAATGCCGGACTTTATAACTCTTGCGGCAGCCGTCCCGCCTATGCTTTCTACGAAGATAATCTTTAAATCTTTTAAGCCTTCTATTTTCTTATCTATTTTATTGAGTTCTTCATTTTCTTCTTCAAAATGCCTGTTTTCCAGAAAATTAAAACCGCTTTCGTTTACTTCGTAAACTGCAAAATTTTTAGCCCATCCAAAATGGTCGTTGATTAAAATATTATCATTCGTCGCAAAACCTACTTTCATAATAACCTCCTGTTTTGTTATGGGGATAAATTTCAAATCTGTCCCCATATTATTTACTCTTTATTAAGCAAATTTGCAGTTTGCACGGCAAGATTTAACGCTCCTTCATAAAGAATATACTGTTTATAATTATGTCCTATCTCGTCTATTATTGGAAATCCCGCTTTTAATAACGGTATGCCTAAACTTTCGGCATAAAATTTAGCGTTTGAATTAGAAACTATCAAACCTATATTTCCGTTGCCGCTTTTACACAATAAATCAAGATCGCCGTCATAAAAATTAGAAAATCTCCGTGCAACGTCATCGTCAAATTTTGTAGATATGCCTGTTTGTAAATTTACCCCTATTTCCGAATAAATTGCCGAAAAAGAATCTAAAAGGTCTATTTCTAGCGCAATGGCAATATCTTTCCCCGTTAAATAAAAATGGCTGTCTAAATATGCGTCCATAAGTCTTCTCCTGTCTCTTTTATATTTTTCCGGAATTTCTTTACCGGTAATTTCCGATAGAAAATTAAAAAGCTTATCGCTGTTTTTTAATCCGCATATATTATGAAAGTAATGCGTCTTTAATCCCGTTAATTCTTCGATGTCTTTAATGGCGGTTTTAAGGCTAGAACCTATTATTAAATTTAATTCTGCACTTTTAATTTCCCTTAAATCTTGGACGTTTAATCCGCCCGAAGTAGTTTGCAAATACCCCCTTTCGTCCAAATGGCCGTCTAAAGACAAACCTAAATCAGGAATCATAACCTGTTTTAATCCAAAATAATCTAATGCTTCGCGCAGCTCCAAAAAATCCTGAGGCGTAAACGAAGGCGGACAAAAAATATTTATGGTTTTTGTATTTTTATTAGATCTTTTAAGAGGTTTACCTTGTGCTGTTTTAACCGCTTCGTTTAACAGCGACAACATTGCCGTAATGTAGCCTTCTTCAAATCCGCCCTTATAATCCGGAGTCGAGGCATATATTAAGTTTGCAAAAGAATCTTCTTGCTCCGCCTTAAAATCTTTAATAATGCTTTCTATGTCTTCGCCGTTTGTCTCGGTAAGGCCTGAAGACGCAATTCCTATAAAATCTGGCTTCATTTTTTCATAAACATTTTTAACCCCCGCCGTCATAAATTCGTTTCCGCCTAGAATAGCGCCGGATTCGTTTAACGCCGTGGTTACTATTGGAATATTTTCACGAAAATGCTTGGTAAGGGTTACTTTGTCGAAACTTGCGCAGCCTACCGCCCCGTGCATAAGAACGACGGCATTGTTAAGTCCCAGAAAAAATACCGCCGCACCGAGAGAAGAACTTGTTCTTAACGGATTTATTTCGATATTTTTAATTAAATTAGTCATAATTCCTCCTCACATTTAAATACATAATTAAGCCGCTTTGCGGCTTTTAAAGGCTAAGCATATTCTTCCGCTAAAAAGCAGTGCTTTTTAATGCCCGCGGAAGAATATATGCCGATCTCAATAATTTAAACAAGGGGGTTTTTATTTCGTAATAAATGCGCCTGGCTAAACATTCCATGCCTTCGTAAGATGTGTAAGGCTCTAATCTTTCCTGATTTACATCCAAAAAAGGGATAAGAGATTTTATCGCGGTATATTGATTTCTTCCTCCGGCCATTATAAGGTCGGCATCGTTTTCTTTTGCAATTTTAATAAGATTTACGGGATTGCCGTTATCGAGCAATATAATATTTCCGTTTTTATCGAATTCCTTTATTCTTATCTTATCTTCTTCGGTACTCTTTTTAATTCCCGTTGCAATAACTCTTATTCCTATATCGTTTAAAGCGGAAATTAAAGACCAGCTTTTAACTCCGCCGGTATATAAAAGAATTTTTTTGCCCGTTAAAAATTTCTTGTATTCATAAATTTCGTATTCGGTTTTTCTCGTCATTAATTCTATATAATTTTCCGCTTTATTTTTAAGACTTTTATTGCCGATAGCGCTCACAATATCTATAATAGCTTTGTTGGTCGAAGACATTCCGAAAAAAGATTCTTCGATATAAGGAATGCCGAATTTTTCCTTCATTTTTCTTGCAAGATATACTAAAGCCTTGGAACATATTACGACGTTTAACTCGGCTTTATACGAATACATTATTTCTTCCACGGTAGAATCTCCGGTAATAGTGGAAAGAACATTTATGCCGATGGATTTTAAGGCCTTTTTTATCAAAAAAAGTTCTCCTTTGATATTGTATTCGCCTATTAAATTAATATTAAAATCTTCGAGCATATCTATGGAAGGCGCTTTTTTTCCTATAATATGCGTAAAAAGAGCTTCGCCAGCAATCTTATTTCCAAGATTTTTGTTTCCCGAAAATCCCTGAGAGAAAACAGGAACTACCGGGATCTTCAGTTTAACCGTGAGTTCTTTGGAAGCCGATTCGATATCTTCGCCGGTCAATGCGGGGACGCATGTATTATAAACGAATATCCCTTTCGGTTTAAACCTGTTGAATGCATAGGTGATTCCGTGTTTTAATTTATATTCCGAACCGAAAATCAGGTCGTTTTCATTAATTGCAGTCGTAAAGCCGTACATATAGTATTCTTTCCCTTTGAGCGCTTTAGAAGTCCTTTGATTATAACTATTTCCAAGGCAATTTATGGGTGCATGAACGATATTTAAAGCGTCTTTTATTGGGCTTAAAACTATATATGCCCCGTCAAGCGCGCATCCGCCGGTAGCAGAACCGGGCGTCGCGGTTTTGCAGGCTTTTTTTTCCTTAGCAACGCCGTTATGCTCGCACGCCGGTTCATCAAAATATTCTTCTTTCGCAACTATGCCCATTTTATTTGCCTCCGTTTAAAAATTTAAATACGAAACCAGACACTATCTTAAAAGCTCGAAATGAGCATCGTCCGAAGTATCGTCGAGAATGTCTAAAAATTTATTTACAATCCATGTCGTGAGGTTTATTACGCCAGTATAGCCGTAGAGAGGATAGCGGTGAATATTAACCCTGTCGAATATTGGATATCCTACCCTGATGTGAGGAATGCCGGCATCCCTTGCGGCGAATTTGCCGTGGGACGGCCCTATTAGCATATCGGCCTTATCGGTCATCAGGAGCGATCTTAAATGCCATAAATCTTTATCTATATAAACCTCTCCCTCGCTTGCGGAATAATTTTCGAATAAATCTTCTATTTCTTTTTTGAATTCCTCGTTGCCGTTAGAACATAACACATACTTGGGAATACCGCCCATTTCCAAAAGATAGCTTACAAGCCCTACCAGTAAATCCGGGTCGCCGAATACCGCAAATTTCTTTCCATGTATATACTGCTGGGCATCGGTCATGCAGTCGATGGCCTTTCCTCTTTCGTCTTCGAGCTCTTTTGGAATTTCGAGCCTTGAAATTTCGGATACCGTCATTAAAAAATCGTCGGTATAATTTATGCCTATGGGACTTTTAACTACCCTGGCATCCTGTCCTAATTTTTCGGATAAAGTCGCAACGGTTTTTTTAGTCGAATATCGCTGTAATGCAATCGTCGCCTTATTATTTGCGCACGTTTTCACATCTTCCAGCTTAGTCGCCCCTTCCGGATACATTTTATATTCGCCGTTTAGCGGATAATCCAATGTATTGGAATAATCTGCAAGAACAAGGAATTTTGCTCCGAAAATTTTTAAAATCCTTTTAATTTCGTTAATATTGCCTAAGGTTGTGTCAAAACCCGGAATAATATTTATAACGTCTGTTTTTTCCATTCCGGCTTCGGGTTTTTTTGCAATACCTTCTATTATTGCATTGAGCATGTTATCGTAGCCTTCTAGCTGAGAGCCTACGAAACTAGGGGTATTGGCGTAAGGCGCTAAAATATCTTCTGCGAGACGCCCCTTTTCCCTTGCGTTTGCCACTATAGAACCTAAATCGTCTCCTATAATTTCAGACATACAAGTCGTCGATATAGCAAACATCTTTGGCTTATAAAGGTCGGCCGCATTTTTAAAACCTTCGAACGCGTTTGCCTGTCCTCCGAAAACCGCGCCGTCCTCGGTAAGGGACGTGCTTACGGCGGCCAAAGGCTCTCTGAAATGCCTTGAAAGATTATTTCTGTAATATGCGACGCATCCATGAGAACCGTGAACGAATGACATAGTATTTTCAAACCCTACGGCGCATAATACCGCTCCAAGCGGTTGACACGCTCTTTCGGGATTTATAACAATGGCCTGCCTGTTAAAGTTTTTTTCTTTATACTCTTCCGTGTTCATCCACTCTTTTATCTTTTTTACTTCTTCTTTTTCCATAATATCTATAACCTCCTTTTTTATGCCGGCATCCCTAAAAATATGCCCCATATCTTATATTCGTTATTTATACCTTTAAATTAAACTATGACCGTATATTACTTTTTCCAGCGCGGCTTGACTAATTTCCATGCCGGGCTGTTTATGGCAAGGTCCATATCTCTTGCAAAAATTTCAAAGCCGTCGTAGCCATGGTAAGGACCGGAATAATCCCAAGAGTGCATCTGCCTGAACGGTATCCCCATTTTTTGAAAAACGTATTTTTCTTTTATGCCGGAAGCGACTAAATCCGGTTTAAGCCTGTTTGCAAGCTCAACTAACTCGTATTCGTTCATATCGTCGGCTATGATTGACCCGTCCTCCAATTCTTTCGTCGTCCTTTCGTAATCGTCGCTATGCGCAAACTCGTATGCGGTGGCTACCACTTTCATACCTAAATCTTCATAAGCGCCTACTATATGGCGCGGCCTTAAGCCTCCTACCAGCATCATTACTTTTTTACCTTCGAGCCTTGGGCGGTATTTGTCTATTATTTGCTGCATTTTCGGCTCGTAAGATTTGATAACATTTTCGGCTTTTTCTTGAATATTCCCGTCGAATAGTTTAGCTATTTTTCTTATACTTTCCTTTATTTTAGTATGACCGAAAAAGTTATATTCAACCCATGGAATCCCGAATTTTTCTTCGAAGTGGGTCGCTATGTAATTCATCGACCTGTAGCAGTGGAGCAAAAGATAATTAACTCCGTGGGTTATTTTCATCTCTTCGATAGAACCGTCCCCCGACCAGTGGGCAACAACGTTAAGCCCCATTTCTTTAAAAATTTTCATGGAAGACCAGACGTCTCCCCCTATGTTATAGTCGCCGAGTATCGCAACGTCGTAAGGAGTTTTTTTGCTTTCGTCTATTTTGCCGGTTCCAACTACGAAATCCCTTATCGAATCGTTTGCTATATGATGTCCAAGCGACTGGCTAACCCCCCTGAAACCTTCGCATCTTACCGGAATTACCGGAATGCCTGTTTCGTCCGTCATCTTTTTTGCGACGGCTTCTATATCGTCGCCTATAAGGCCTATTGGACATTCCGATTCTATAACTATGCCTTTTGCGGTGGGAAACAATTCGTGCAGCTCTTTAATCGCCTGTTCCAATTTCTTGTCCCCTCCGAACACTATATCCCTTTCTTTAAAATCGGTCGTAAACTGAAAAGGAACAAAACTTTCGACTGCAGTTTCTCCGTTCGCGAGGTTCCTTCTCGTACCCCAGCTGTAATGGCCGCAGCCTATCGGACCGTGGCTTATATTTATTACATCCTTAACCGGTCCCCAGACGACGCCCTTAGACCCCGCATATGCGCAACCTCGCGGCGTCATAACGCCGGGGAGGGATTTTATGTTCGATTTCGCCACGCAGCTGCCGCATGTTTCGCGGCTATTAACGCCGATATGCTCTTTTCTGTTTTTTTTTGCTCTTTCGGAATAAACGCTTATAACTTCCTCGATTAATACCTCTTTTTCCTTAAAATCGACAGCCATTTTTTATACCTCGCCTTAATAGGGATGGATTTTTGTCCCTTTTATTATTTATTTTATTGTCGTTATTTTATTTTCTAGTTTTTAACGAGCGGAGAAAATTTATGTAAATGCATAGTTTTATTTTTTGGACATACTTTCTCGCAGCATGTATCGCCGATACAATTATCCAAACTTTCAATTTTTACGATCATCTTGTCTCCGTCGTCCTCAAATATATAAACTCCTCCCGGACAAACCTTAATGCATCTTCCGCACGATATGCAATTTTCCTGGTCGAATTCCACAAGAAAGTGCGGAACCCATTTACCGCCGGAACGCCTCGGCGCGCTGACGTAATCTTCCACGTTTCCCTTAAAACCTGCCATAATGCTCATATTTATCTTGCCCCCTTTTAAATATTCTTATCCTTAAATCGAGTCCGTCCGCAATTATTTCGCAATTATCCTTCAGACCGGCATCTTTTAAATATTTTTCATACTCGCCTATATCTAAAGAACAGTTTAATTTGCGTCTTAAAGAATTCGCCTTTTGCAGCTTCATATCTTTTGTGAGAAAATTAAACTCATCTTCCGCTATATCCTTCCTAAATTCATAAATGAAAACTTCTCCGCCTGGACTTAATACCCTGTATATTTCTTTTAAGGAATTTTGCTTATCTTCCAAACATTTAAACGTCCCTTTAAGTATTATTAAATCGAATAAACAGTCCTCGAAAGGAAGATTGGAGCTGTCGGCAACGATATATTTCAGCCTGTAATTGCTTAAATAACCTTCATTTCTTAACATGGCAAATGCTTCTTTATATGCTTTATGCGTTATGAATGCGACTTGTTTTTTAAAAATATCCCTGACAACTTTTTCGGCATGATTAATCATAACCGGCGATTTATCGGCTCCGAAAACCGAAGAATTAGGCAAAACCTCGCATATTCTTCTTGCTATATAGCCGGGACCGCAGCCCAGATCAAGAATCCTCGACGGGATGAAGGAAATATCGTTTAAAACTTTATCTACGAAAGGAATATAATCTTCCTCCATTTTTATTTTAGTATCGCTTGTCGCTATATAAAGCTCTTCGTCCTGAGAAAAACTTATAGCTTTTGAAAGCTTGCAACCTAATACGCCGACGTCTTGCATTTTAAGCCTCCTCACATTTAAATATTATAATTAAGTCGTTTCACGACTTTTAAAAAGTAAATGTTCGTCGATCTCACATTTAAATATTATAATTAAGTCGTTTCACGACTTTTAAAAAGTAAAAATATTCTTCCGCTAAAAAGCTATACTTTTTAATGCCCGCGGAAGAATATATGTCGATCTTCAGTTTCGGCTCCATTTGCCGTTTCGTTTAACATGTAACTTAAATCTTTGCTTAAAAGTCCGGCAGCATCGGAACGGCACTGCCTGCAATGCCCCATGATATTTATATCTTTAAGCCCTTTGGTAACGGCGGCTACGTCTTTTCTCTCCGCACCTTTTATCCCGATTTTATAAAAATAAGACTTTTCGGCGGGTATCATCGGCATTACATTAAACATATAAACGCCGGACTTTTTAACATATTCCGAAAGCTCCTTTATATGAAAATCGTTTATGCCGGGAATTAGAACGGAATTTATTTTTACTTTAAAACCGTTTTTAACCGCCGCGCATATGCCTTTAATCTGATTTTCTAAAAGTAATTTTGCCGCATCTTTTTCCGTGTATATAACCCCTTTATATTTAACATACCTGTAAATTTTAGAGGCAATCTGCGCATTTACGGCATTAAGCGTTACAGTAATAAATTTAACTCCCGCATTCTTAAGCTCCCCGAGATTGTTTATTAAATTTAAACCGTTAGTGCTCATGCACGGGATAATTTCCGGAAATTCCTTTTTTATAAGTTCAAACGTTTTTAGGGTAACTTCCGGTTCGGACAGACTGTCTCCAGGACCGGCAATTGCAGCTACACTGATGTTTTCGAAAATTTTTTTAATTTCCCATATCCTTTCTACGGCTTCTTCCGGCGATATCAATTTTGAAGTAACCCCGGGTCTCGATTCGTTTGGACAATCGTAATCCCTATGACAATAATTACACGAAATATTGCAGGACGCCGCAACCGGCAAATGGACTCTGCCGAAATTTTTCGCCGCTTCCCTGTTAAAACACGGATGCTTTTCTAATCCGATTTTACTTTTGCTTTTTTCGTTTATTTTATTTGTATTTATCATAAAAGTTTTAACCGTTTTACGAGTATTATATTTAAGCGGCCGTAGCGCCTTTTCCGTCAGTAGTCCTTTCATATTCCTGTAAAAATCCAAATTCCATCATATGGTCCTCCAATTCCTGCATAGTCATAGGATTAGGTATGACAAACATGTCGTTTTGCTCTATATTCTTTGCCAATTCCCTGTAAACATCAGCCTGTACGCAATCTTTATCGTATTCTATGACCGTTTTTTTCTTAATCTCCGCCCTCTGAACAACATTATCCCTTGGTATGAACTGTATCATCTGCGTTCCTAATTTTTTTGCAAACGCCTCTACCATTTCCCTTTCGTTATCGACGTTTCTGGAGTTGCAGATAAGCCCGCCTATTCGCACGCCGCCAGATTTGGCATATTTAAGAACCCCTTTACAAATGTTGTTTGCGGCATAAAGCGCCATAAGTTCGCCGGAACAAACAATATATATCTCTTTTGCATAGGCCTCTCTTATGGGCATCGCGAAACCGCCGCAGACGACGTCGCCCAAAACGTCGTAAAAAACGTAATCAAGGTCTTTTTCGTAGGAACCTAACTGCTCTAAAGTGGTAATTGAAGTTATAATACCTCTTCCGGCACATCCCACTCCCGGTTCCGGTCCTCCGGACTCGACGCATCTTACCCCGCCGAAGCCTATTTTAAAAACATCTTCTTCCGTAACGTTTTCCTGCCCGACTTCTTTGACCGAATTTAAAACCGTTTCCTGGCTTTTCCCCCCCAAAAGCAGCCTCGTAGAATCGGCTTTCGGATCGCATCCTACAAGCATTATTTTATTTCCGCGTTCCGCAAGAGCCGCCAAAGTATTTTGGGTCGTAGTGGATTTTCCGATTCCGCCTTTTCCGTAAATTGCCACCTGTCTCATTTCCTTTACCTCCAAATAAATTGTTTTTTTTAAATAATTTTAAATAAAATAAAAGCTAGAAAAATAAAAAAACGCCGCAACAAAAGAGTTAAGGACATATTGGCCTTAATCTCAAAAGCTACGGCGTCGTCGCCGAAAGCGCCTAATTGCGCTTATGTATTTCTTAATACATACTATTATTGGATATTAAATTATTGAATTCTTAAAAACTCGCCTCCGTTATTTGTTATTTAAGGAATTTTTAAAAATAATTTTTTAATATTGTATTGCAATTCCCGTGCCAAAATTTTTAAATTTTAAAAAACAGGGCTATCTCTTAATTTTTCTATAAAAAATTAATTTCAATAGTGATTTTAATTAAAATACCGCTTAAATTTAAACAAATTAACGAAAATTAAAAGAAATGCTTGATTAATTTATAATCACTATTGATTAAATAAACGGCAAAATAAAATAATTTTTAAAAATTATTCCAGATTTATTGAAGACATTTAAATATTAGGATATGGCATAAATTATGCTGCTTCTATCTTCATGAATAATATGAACGATATAATTATAAACGATACGACGTTGAGGGACGGGGAACAGACGGCGGGAATAGTTTTTTCGCCTGCCGAAAAAATATACATAGCTAAAATATTAGACAAAATAGGCGTAGATGAGATAGAAGCAGGCATACCGGTAATGGGCGGAGACGAAAAGGATGCTATAAAAAAGATTAACGAATCCGGGCTTAAAGCAAAAATCTTCGGCTGGAATAGGGCAAAACCGGATGATATTTATGCATCTTTAGACGCTGGTCTTAAATTTATTCACGTATCGGTTCCTATATCTAAAATTCATATAGAATACAAACTTAAAAAAGATTTCGGACATGTTAAATCTAATCTTATTAGCATATTAAAGATATTAAACAGGGAAGGGGTTAAGTACTCGGTAGGCGGCGAAGATTCCTCGCGGGCGGATATGCCCTCTGTAATTGAAATTATAGAAATTGCGCAAGGAGAAGGAGCCTACAAATTCCGCTATACCGATACGGTTGGAGTATTAAATCCGCTAAAAACATACGAAAATATAAAAATAATAAAGGACTGCGGAAAATTTAAGAATATAATGCTTGAAATCCATACCCACAACGACTTCGGAATGGCTTCGGCTAATTCGGTCGCCGCAATAACGGCTGGCGCAGATTCTTTATCCGGCAGCATTTCGGGAATAGGGGAGCGTGCCGGAAACTGCGCTTTGGAAGAGGTAATAGCCTATTTCAACTTTATAGAAAATCAAAATATAAAATTCGATTTTTTTAAGGCAAAAAAACTTGCAAAATATATAGCAAAAATTACCGGAAGACGCATCCCCGAATCTAAGCCTGTTTTCGGCAAAAACATTTTTTATCATGAAGCGGGAATCCATACGGACGGTATAATAAAAAATCCGGTAAATTATGAAGCCTATCTGCCGGAATCGGTCGGGGCAAAAAGAAAGCTTTTAATAGGAAAACACGGGGGGTCTTCGGCAATAAAACACAAACTTAATAAAATGGGGGTTCAAATAACAGACGAGGATGCCTTAAAAATACTTTCCGCTGTAAAAGCCAAATCGGGAAAATTAAGGAGGTGCCTCACGGATAAAGAATTATTGTCTATTTATAAAACCCTTTTAACCACTTAACGCTTTAGTCCTTTAAACTCCTTTTGGAACGGTCGGGATAACATGAAAAGATATGTCGGAAAGATCGTCTATTAGACGGTTAATTATACTTCTTTTAAAAAATTTTTTAAAAAAACCTGGCTTTTCCTTGGTAGCGCCTATTACGACGTGGGAAATATTATTGTTTCGGACAAAATCTGAAACCCCCGTAGCTACGTCGTCCGCCTGAAAACTAAAAACCGCAGCACCGAGATTTTCGGCTATCGAAATATTTTTATCAAGCGCTTTATCATAGTTTTCCGGTTTATTTTTATCCCTGTGTTTTAAATTTATATGTAAAACAAAAAGATTTGAATTTAGCCTGCCCGCAAGTTTAGAACCAATTCTTACGAGCCTTGCCGAATCGGGATTGGAGCTTATCAGGACGAGAACTTTTTCGTTGGATTTTAACTCTAATTTTCCCGAAGGGTTTCCGACGTTCACTGATTGGGCGCTTAACTCGTCGGCGATAGTCCTTAGCGATAATTCCCTTAAAACTAAAAGGTTTTCTATTTTAAAAAAATTATTCAATGCAGACTGAATCTTTTCTTTGGAATAAATTTTTCCGCTCGTAAGCCTTTTAATCAGCTCTCCGGCGGGAACATCGACGTTTATTATTTCCGTTACATAATTTAAAATGTAGTCGGGTACCCTTTCTTGCACCCTAATGCCGAGTTCGGATTCTACTTTTTCAGCAATCGAATTAAGATGAAAAATATTTAAAGTGGCAAATACGCTTATTCCTTCTTTATAAATTTCTAAGGCATCCTGATATCTTTTTAAGTTTTTAGAACCGGGGACATTATTGTGGGCGAGTTCGTCTATTAAAACAAGCGAAGGTTGTTTTGCAATTACCGCTTCGACATCTAACTCTTCGAATACGGAACCTCTATATTCTATTTTTTTCCGCGGAATAATAGGAAGGTTCTTTATTTCGTCGTCGGTTTCTTTTCTTCCGTGCGCTTCGACGTAGCCTATTGCGACGTCTATACCTTGTTCAAGCAGGTAATTGCCGTCTTCGAGCATCATAAAGGTTTTTCCGGTTCCCGGAGCGGCGCCGAGGTAAACCCTGAAGACGTTATTTTCGCTCGATGAATATTTTATTTTATTAAGTATGGAATCGGCTGACGGTCTTTTATATTCTATTTTCATAATTTACGCTTACCCCAAATGTAAAACCGTTAAAAGCATATCTATTAGTTTTATTCCGATAAACGGCGCTATAA
Organism: bacterium; assembly: GCA_027319095.1. GTDB lineage: Bacteria > SZUA-79 > SZUA-79 > Acidulodesulfobacterales > Acidulodesulfobacteraceae > Acidulodesulfobacterium_A. The sequence continues at coordinate 18,738 of DAHVNW010000014.1, forward strand.
TTCCGCCAAGCCCGTAAATCAGAAGATTTCTCGTTAAAATAGACGAGGCGGAAGCCGGCTTGTATTTTACGCCTTTTAATGCAAGCGGAATAAGTATTATTATAATAATAGCATTAAATATTACGGCGGAAAGTATGGCGGATTCCGGAGAAGACAATCCCATGATATTTAACGGGGAAAGCCACGGAAAAATAGGGGCGAACATTGCAGGTATTATGGCAAAATACTTTGCTACGTCGTTCGCGATAGAAAACGTCGTAAGGGAACCGCGCGTTATAAGAAGCTGTTTGCCGATTTCGACAATCTCTATCAGTTTTGTAGGATTTGAATCTAAATCTATCATATTTCCCGCCTCTTTTGCGGCCATAGTGCCGGTATTCATAGCTACGCCTACGTCAGCCTGAGCTAAAGCGGGGGCGTCGTTAGTTCCGTCGCCCGTCATCGCGACTAATTTGCCGAGAGATTGCTCTTTTTTTATAAGAGCCATTTTGGTTTCCGGAGTCGCTTCGGCGATAAAATCATCGACCCCCGCTTCGTCCGCTATCGCTTTTGCGGTAAGAGGGTTATCCCCCGTTATCATAACGGTTTTAATGCCTATTTTTCTTAAACTGTTTATTCTTTCTTTAATTCCTCCTTTTACTACGTCTTTTAAATGTATAATGCCGAGCATGCGGCCGTTTACCGCGACGGCAAGAGGAGTTCCTCCCTGTTTAGATATTTCTTCGGCTATTTTTTTCGTCTTATCGGAAACTTTTCCCTGATTATCTTCCGCAAATTTTATAACCGAATCTACCGCTCCTTTCCTTACCTGCTCTTTTTTATCTAAAATATTTACACCGCTCATTCTGGTAAAAGCCGAAAAAGGGATAAACTCTATGTTTTTTTCGTCGATATGCCTCCCCCTAAAACCGTACTGTTTTGCAAGGGTAACGATAGACCTTCCTTCCGGCGTTTCGTCGCTTAAAGACGAAAGCTGGGAATAATCGGCTAATTCCTTGACAGTTACGCCTTCAGACGGAATAAAAGAAACCGCCATCCTGTTGCCGAATGTTATAGTTCCCGTTTTATCTAAAAGAAGGGTATTTACGTCGCCGGCGGCTTCCACCGCCTTTCCCGACATCGCTATAACGTTATCTTTAACGAGCCTGTCCATGCCGGAAATGCCTATAGCGGAAAGCAAAGCCCCTATGGTCGTAGGTATAAGGCATACGAGAAGCGCTACGAGAATTACGGGAGAAATGTATCCGTGAAAATATCCCGCCATAGGTTCTATGGTTATAACTACGACTAAAAAAAGCGCGGTAAGCATAACGAGCAAAATATTTAAAGCGATTTCGTTCGGAGTTTTCTGCCTCGATGCTCCTTCAACAAGCGAAATCATCTTGTCTATAAAGTTTTCTCCGGGGTTCGAGGTTATCCTTATTATAATTTTATCGGATAAAACTTTAGTGCCTCCCGTAACGGCGCTCCTGTCGCCGCCGCTTTCCCTTATTACGGGAGCAGATTCGCCCGTAATGGCGGATTCGTCAACTGAAGCTATGCCTGAGATAATTTCTCCGTCCGCCGGTATAATATCCCCCGCCTCCGCTATGACGGTGTCGCCTTTTCTTAACCGGGAAGCTTTTATGTCTTCTTCTTTTCCGTCTTCTTTGTATAGTCTTGCTATTACTTCGGTCTTCGTTTTTCTAAGGCTGTCCGCCTGCGCCTTACCTCTTCCCTCCGAAATACTTTCGGCAAAGTTAGCGAATAAAACGGTAAACCATAACCATACCGTTATTTGCAAAACGAAGCCTATATACTCGAAATCGTGCATAAAAAGGTCCTTAATTAATATCGCCGTCGTAATAACCGAACCTATTTCGACTACGAACATAACCGGATTTTTAACCATAAAATGCGGATGAAGCTTTTTAAAAGAATCCTTTACGGCTGAAAGCATTATATCTTTGCTGAACGCGGATACGTAATAAGATTTTTGGGGCATGACTTTTTCCTCGCTTTCTTATTTGTTATATCGAATTATTTTTTTAATTAATTAGATTAAACCTTTAAAAACATGCTTATATAATTTGAAATTATTTTTTTTGAACAATAAAGCAAGTTTTAGATTTAATTTCACGGTATTTACGCCCGGAGTGCCAAATATGCCGTATTGCCTGTCCGATATATTTTTTTTCACCAAACTATACAAACCGGCTTTCGGTATTCCCGTCAGCGAAGATATTCTCGGAACCTGGTCCAAAGCCGCCGCTATGGAAATATACGGTCCCAAACCGGAACCGGAGCCGGTTACTATATCTACCGGAACATCTCCTTTTTTAACCGTCGGATTTTCGCGCAAAAATTTATCTATAAGGTTTTTTTCTATGGCTATATATTTTCCGTCGGTAGGAGCATAGTTTGAACCGCCCGATTCCGTTCCGTCGTAGCCCTTCCCCGCATATGACGGTCTCCCGTTAAATATATAGGGAGATGTAAATTTTTCTCCTATTAACAAACTGCCTATAGGTTTTGAATTTTTATTATATATTATGCTTCCTCCCGCCTGAAAAGGAAAAGCTATTTTTCCTATGCTCCAAATAAGAAATGTATATGCGAGCGAGCATACGACGTAAAGCAAAATTGTTAATTTTACCATTTTCATAAGTTCTTTTCCCATAATATCGCCTCTTTAAATTACTTAATAATTATTAATCTTAACTTTAAAAGCCATCATTAACTTTTGCCATTTTATGAATGCGATTACGCCCCATACGGCTTCGACCACTTCAAACGGCCACGTGCCTGCCAGCCATCCGTAAGCGGACGAACTAAAACACGATATGGCAAACAGTAACGTAAGGTAATGGGAACGGGATTCAAAAGCGTAAAACAGCATCATTAAAAAACCGAAACTGCTCTAAATAGCGTTAGCATATTTGCCTCATTATTTTATTAATTTAATAAAACAGATGCCCTTTTATCATCGCAAAATGTTCGGCTACAGGTCCTAAAGCAAGCGCCGGAAAAAAAGTCAGCGCGCCTACCAATAGTATCGTTCCCATAACTACTGCATAAAATAAAGGACCGTGCGCCGGAAAAGTCCCTGCAGATTCCGGGACGCTTTTCTTTTTAATCAAAGAGCCGGCTATAGCGACCTGGCATATTATCGGGATATACCTTCCGAAAAATATCGCAAGACCTAAGGATATATTATAGAAAATAGTATTGCCGTTAAGTCCCGCGAACGCCGAGCCGTTATTTGCCACGGAAGAAGTATAGGCGTATAAAATTTCGCTTAAGCCGTGAGGGCCCGGATTTAGTATTCCGGCAAGTCCCGCGGGTATCGCTATGGCAATGGCAAATGGTATAAGAATTATAAACGCATGGGCGAACATCGCAAGCGTAGCAAACTTAACCTCCTTAGCCTCTATTTTTTTACCGAGAAACTCCGGCGTCCGCCCTACCATAAGTCCTGCTATGAACACGCCTATTATTACCATGGTTAGCATATTTAAAAGCCCCACGCCTTTACCGCCGAATATAAGATTTAACATCATTTCGGCAATTAAAATCATGCCGGATAAAGGCATAAAACTGTCGTGGGCGGAATCGACGTTGCCTGTGGTAAACGCCGTAGTGGCGGCGGCGAATAAAGACGTTTGCGCAATTCCGATACGTTCCTGCTTTCCTTCCATATTGCCGCCGGGGTTATTTTTAGAAACTTGGATATTTGCGCCGAGCCTTGCAAGAAACGGATTGCCGTGCGCTTCCTGCGAATAAACGACGGTAAGGCAGACTAAAAAAAGCGTCATCGCAACCGCAAAAAGCGTCCAAGCATGTTTTTTATCGCCTGTCATTATTCCGTACATTAAAAACAGGGCTATAGGAATAGTTCCCATCATGAATATCGTTAAGGCATTAGTAAGAGGGTTAGGGTCTTCATAAGGCTGCGCCGCGTTTGCGTCGTAAAAACCCCCTCCGTTAGTGCCGAGATTTTCTATGGATACCATCGAGGCTACGGGACCTATGGAAAGCGATTGTTTCGTTCCAGTCATGTTTACCACTTTTTTTTGCATGGTGAAAATACTCTGAGGAGAACCCTGCCAAAGCATAATCACCGCAAAGATAATAGCAAACGGCAGAAAAAGCCTGTAAATCGCTTTAATAAAATCCGCGTAAAAATTGCCGACGTATTTTGCTTCGCGGCGGATAATCCCCCTAATAAAAGCCACGGCGAAAACAAGTCCGGTAGCGGCAGAGGTAAACTGCAAAAATACTAGCGCCATTTGGGAAAAATTGGACAAAACCTCCTCTCCGCCGTAATTCTGCCAGTTGGTATTGGTTATAAAACTTATCGCCGTGTTAAAATCTAAAGCCCACGGAATACCGGGATAATGCATCTGATTAAACGGAAGAAAGTTTTGAAACCTAAGTATAGAATATACTATGGTAAGCATTAAAAAATTAACTACAAGCCCGGTTTTCAAATACTTAACCCAGTCCGTTTCCTCGGTTTTATTGACTTTTAAAAACTTTAAGGTCAGGCTTTCTACCGGATTTATGACCTTGTCTAAAAACGTCGGTTCGCATCTAAAAACATTGGCCAGGTATCTGCTTAAAGGAATCGCCGCTATAACCATGACCGACAGCGTTATTAAAATCTGTAAAATCCCAGCATAAGTCATTTTAATACCTCTTTGAATTACATTATTATTATGTTTATGTTAATTTTAACGTTATTTATTTTATTAAATTTTATCGACAAAGTCGGTAAAAAACCACAATACCGCATAAATTGCGCCTATACATAAGAATGCTATTAAAAATGCAACCATAGTAAATCCTCCAGTTTAATTTTTTTAAAATTTGTCGGGGTATATCAAGACGTAAAAAAGATAAATAAGAACCCCGGTAGATATTACAAGAAGAATGATGTTTTCAATCATAATTATTCGTCTCCGATTTTAAATTTTTTATTATATATTTTTAAATTATTAAGTTTGCGTTATTAAAAAATTAGGCAAAAAAAATAGCCGGAGGTTTTTAAACCCCGGCTATTAAAGATTACGAAAACATAAAATCGCCGCACACAATTAAAGCGGCAATAAATAATACAATATATAATGGTACGATTATAAATATAACTTGGAACCTGGTTATTTAACGTACCGACACTCTTTAATAGCCTGCGAAGTTAGCTGACGGGCTAGGAATAAAGAGTCTTCCCCTATTTTAACTGCCGCAATAACAATAGTTTTGCGAATAGTTTTGTGCAGCTCGTTAAAATATTAGCCCCGATTTTTTGGGTCCTCCGCTCCCGTAAATTTAAATAATTAAATTACGGAATTAGGCTTTTGTTATAAATCTATTTCAAAGAACAATTATCTTTAATGCTAATTTTTTAAATTATAAATTCTTAAAAAATTATTGTCAACTAAAATTGGAAATATGTGTTAATCCTAAACATGTCTCTTTAAAAACCTTTTTAACCCAAAATTGCTGATAGAAATTTCTAAAATGGCTCTAAAGTTATATGAACAATGCATTTTTGTCTGCATCGAAGATATATTTCGATAAATTTGCAGACAAAAATATCGCCTACGCGGGAATGATACCCGTTGTGTGAAAAGATAAAATTTCCGCAAAGTCATCCCTGCGTATGCGGGGATCCAGAAAAATAGTTTTATATCGGCAATTTAGGGTTTTAAGGACATCTTTTTATTAAAATCTGTTATAATTTATAAGAAGAAAGGGATATAACCTTAATAATTCAACTAAAATATTCATGTTGTATGGCTTACGATAATTTCGATAAAAAAGGCAGTCTTAATTTCGGAGTAAATACCGATTCGTTTTTCGGCATCGGCTTTGGACTGTTAGGCAATAATAATTTAGACCGCTTAAAAATAGAATTTAACGATTATTTTTCTCTTTTAAATTCATACAAAATAAGAAATATCGAGATAAATACGGAAATCGAACAGTTGAATCCGGGTTCGCTGAAAGGTTTGATTATTCCTTTAGTGTCCGCTTTTTTTTTACAGTCTGCGTCTCCGGTTCCGCTTCCTCCGTCCATTTCTATCCATCTTCCGTATCTTCAGCTTAATCCCGCAAGCCCGTTAGAAGAATACAGGCGTATTTCGGTTAGCGCTATTATTAAGGCAATAAATGCCTGTCGGGACTTCGACGTTAAAAAATTCGTCATTCATTTGACTTCAGAGTTTGAAGATTCTATTATATTTTTCCCTATCGAAGAAACGGCAAAAAAGTCGTTAATTAATATTGCGGTCAATCAGGCAAAAAAAAGCATGTCGGAAATATTAAAGACAACCAAGCTGCCGCCAGAAGTATTTGCTTTGGAAAACCTCGAAGCTTTCCCGTTCGATTATTTATACCCGTTAGTAGAAGAACTCGGCATATCTGTCTGTTTCGATATGGGACATTGGGGCCTTAACGGTTTTATGCCGGAAGATTTTCTTAAAAAATTTAATATTAACCGCATAGGCGAGATGCATATTCAGAATATGACACAAAAAAGGGCCGATTTGAGGACTACGATAAGGAACGAACACCGGCCTCTAGGCTCCGGCATTTTAAATCCCGCCGGATTTTTTAATTCTCTTGCCAAAAATAAGCAGTTTTCATTTTCAGGGCCTTTGATAATAGAAAACAGGTCTAAAGCCGATTTAATTTCTTCTTTGGATTACTTAAAATCCGGCAATTTTATTTAATTAATTTATTAATAAATAAATGCTTGGATGTTCTATAAGCATTTGAAAACAATTCTAAGAATCTTAACAAATGCCTTCCTCCGATAAATACAAAGATAAAAACGGTTTTTTTAACAGGCCTCTTCTGCTTTCTTCTACCGGAATGTTTTTAGACGGTTATTCCCTGACTATAATCGCATTTGCGATAATACTCATTAATCCTTATTTTCGCTTGAATGCTTTAGAATCCGGTTTAATAATCGCCTCGATAGTATTCGGCAGTATCATAGGCGCGCTGTCGATAGGATATTTCAGCGATATCTTCGGCAGAAAATCCGTTTATATTCTAAATATGGCAATTTTTGTCGTTTCCGGAATCATATCCGCTTTTTCGGTTAATTTTTTAATGCTATTTTTCTCAAGATTTATTTTGGGAGTTGCGGTAGGAGCCGATTATCCGGTATCGAATTCTTATATTGCCGAAACGGCTCCTGAAACACTCAGGGGCAAGCATCTTTCATTCGCCGGCCTTTCGTTCGGCTTAGGTTCCATATTTTCTTCCTTGACCGCCGCGGCTCTTTTTCCTTTCGGACCGGAGATGTGGCGGCTTATGCTCGGTATCGGCGTAATCCCCGCATTTATCGTAATGCTTTTAAGAATATCCATGCCGGAATCCGAAAGATGGATAAATGCAAAAAAGCTCAAAAACGAATTTAAAAAAAATAAACTATATATCGAAGGAATGTTTTCAAAAGCGCATATAAAAAATACGGTTCTATATTCTTTTATCTGGTTTCTATACGACGTCGGGGCATACGGCATCGGTCTGTTAATTCCGTTAATATTTAAAAAAAGCGGGCTTATTTCAAACGAAGACAATGCGCTTATAACGTCTTTAATTCTTTTAACCGGCATAGCAAGCTCTTTCGCAGGACTTTTAGAAATAGATAAAATCGGAAGAAAAAAGATACAGCTTGCCGGTTTCGCAGGTATGGGAGCCGCCCTTTTTTTTATTCCTTTCGCAAACGGGACGATATCAGGTCTTGCCATAGTAGTTTTTATAGCAGAAATTTTTAATTCTTTAGCATCTTTAACGGTAGGAATTTTTCCCGCGGAACTTTCCCATACGTCTTTCAGGTCTTCGGCATACGGATTTTCGGCGATGGCAGGAAAAATTGGAGCGGTATGCGGAGTTTTAATAATGACGTATTTCGTTAAGGAAAATAAAGATTTAGGCTATTATTTGGTTGCGACGTTAATGTTTGCCGCATTTTTCCTTTCTTTTTTTCTGCCGGAAACTAAAAAAAAGAGCCTGATATGAGGCAATAGGCGCGGCGGTTCGTTTTATCTATCTATTTATCCATACTACATATCATCGTTTCTGCCTTCCTCTTCTCCGTAATCTTTATTTTTCCCCCATAAATCCTTAAGCCGGGCTTTAATTGCCTTTTCCTTGCCTATGTCTGCGGGACGGTAGTAAATACGGGACGAAAGTTCTGCCGGAAGGTATGTCTGTTCCGTAAAATGACCTTTATAATTATGGGAATATTTATATCCTTTATGGTAGTCTAAATCTTTCATAAGTTTTGTAGGGGCATTTCGCAGATGCAGCGGAACTACCGCCCCGGGAAACTTTTTAACGTCGTATAAAGCTTCTTCGATTGCAAGATAACTTGCGTTAGACTTTGGACAACTCGCAAGATATGTCGCTGTCTGGGATAAAATAATCCGGGCTTCCGGCATGCCTACCGTATTTACGGCATTAAAACAGCTTACGGCTAAATTCAAGGCTTTCGGTTCGGCGTTTCCAACGTCTTCAGACGCTAAAATTATCATTCTTCTTGCGATAAATTTAACGTCTTCTCCCGAATCCAACATTTTGGCAAGCCAGAAAACGGCTCCATCCGGATCACTGCCCCTTAAACTTTTTATAAAAGCTGAAATAGTATTATAATGTTCTTCTCCCGTTTTATCGTACCTCGATTTTCTTAGGTAGGCGTCTTCGATAACTTTTGCATTAAGAACCGTATTGCCTTTATCGTCGGGCTTTACAAGATTTGCCGCAATTTCGAGCGCGTTAAGCATTATCCGTGCATCACTTCCGGAATATCTTACGAGAGCATTTATGCCGTCTTTTTCTAAAATAATTTTCTTTTTCCTCAAAGTTTCGTCATTATTAAGCGCCCTGTCGATAATTAAGTTTAAATTTTCTTCGGATAAGGGGTTTAACGTAAATACCGCTACTCTAGATAATATCGGGGCGTTTATTTCAAAAGACGGATTTTCGGTAGTAGCTCCGATTAATATAAGGCTTCCTTCTTCCACGGAATGTAATAACAGGTCTTGCTGGGACTTGTTAAACCGGTGAATTTCGTCGATAAAAATCATAAGCGGTTTCCCGTAATGTTTAAAGCTAATATTAGCCTTGTCTATAATTTCCCTAAGTTCTTTAACGCCTGAAGAAACGGCCGAGATTTTGTAAAATTCGTAATCTGCGGCGTTTGCCATAATACCGGCAAGGGTTGTTTTTCCGCTTCCCGGCGGACCCCAGAGTATCAACGAACGGATAAATCCGGAATCAATCATATTTTTTAAAGGTCCGCCTTCGCCGAGAATATGCTCTTGCCCGATAAACTCTTGCATAGCCTTGGGCCGCAGTCTTTCGGCAAGCGGCGGCAAAAAACCGGCCGCGTTTTCTTTAGACGCGGCACCGGCATTAACGGCATCGTTAATATTATCGCTAATATCGAATAAATCCATAATATTTATATATTACCATAAATTACGATAATATATAAATAATGATTCAAAAAATACCTTTATCGACGCCTTTTGAAATAAAAATGCCCGCTTTTTAGGGCGGGCACTATGGAGGCGATAAAGGCGTTTTTACTGCTTATGTCTTAAATTAAGAGAGAAAAACATTAATTCAAGTTTATAACTAATTTAGAACGCTATTCTTGCCTGTATGAAATAGGCATTGGTCTGACCCATCCACTGACCAAAATCCAGATAATTAGGATTGCTCGACGGCAAACTCTTATAATCTTTTGCATATAGATACTGGAAATTCTGCCAATCGGCGGTTAACGTTATATGGCTGTTAAGATGATAGGCTATGCCGGCGACCGTTCTTTGAAAGTCGAAAGGATTGCCGGAAGGCAAACCTTGTCCTGCCGCATTATAATTGGCAGTGGCATAATAATATCTTTGGATTAGACCGAATAAGCCGAATTTGCTGTTCGGAATATTATAATACCCGAATGCATCGTAACCGTGAGATGCGATATTATTATTGTTATATACCGATGTCACGGAAGGTTCGGTAGCGCTTGTATAACAACCGTAAATGTTTTTTTCTATTCCGCAATAACTATATTCATCGCTACTTTGACCGGCGCCGGGGTTAACGGTATGATTTATGGCATAATCGTATTGCAGTGCAATATTGGCGTTAGGAGTTTTATAATCCAACACTCCCGAAATCCTTGTTTCCGGATGATTGCCGCTGCCGGCGACGGCATTGCCAAAACCGCCGCCGTCTTGCGCCCACGCGTAATATCCGCTTATACTGAGCCCGTTTAAACCAGAATCTGCCCCCATAGGATAAAAAGTCAATCTTGCCTGGGGAGATTTCTGGTCGACGGTTTCATCTGCATGAAATGCGGCATTATCGAAAAATCCCGCATTATACGCCATATATATCTTTCCGTTCGACCTGTATTTACCGGATACCCCTAAACCGGCCTGCGTCGAGGTTACGTTTAAAAAACCCCACGGCGTTCTTTCGGCTACGTGATAGCCTAATAAGCCGTCTTCCCATGCTACCATCGGCGTAGGAAACTGACCGGCTTTTAAGTTAACCGTTAAGCCGTTAGCGTCGTAAACGTGATTAAACTGCAGGAAAGCATATTTAAGCCTAAAATACTCGTTGCCTCCGGTAGCACCGCTATTATTAGACTTAAAAAAGTTTGGCGTAACCTTTAAAAACCAGTTGTCCTGGTGATACAGAAATATCAAATACGCCCTGTTCACGTTAAATGCGTTGTATCCGTTATTGCCGGTTGCTGGAGGGTTTTCTTCAAGCTGCATCGAGCCCTCGGTAAGACCGGTCTGCGTATAATACCCGTATCCCATATAAACTAACGCCCCAAGAGAAACATGTTTCGTCCATGACGGAAGGGTCTTGCCCTTTACTGTTTTTAGCGAAGTTTCGAGTTTCTTTTCTCTTGCTTTAATATTATTAATCTGGCGCGCCGTTTTTTTAGTGTTTTGTTTCAATAATTGATTGATAACGCCTTGCCCGACTTTCACCCTTCCCTGTCCCGGTTTTAAAAATATCTCGCCCGTATTCGGGTTTTCGTAAAGGGCGGCGTCCGATGCATAAGCTATTCTTACCGCACCGAAAATAAAGACTAATGCCGATACCGCAAAAAAGACAAGAACGAAAGTCGAAATAGAATATAACCGCATCGTCTTTTTTGTTTTGTAATGTGGGTTCATAACTTCCTCCTTTAAATTAGTATTAAATTTAATTTATTCAAAGCAAATCCCTAAATATCTATTATGATAGCAAATTAGTGTTACAGAATTATTACATTTATGTTAAATTTTTGTAACAATTGTGAAATTAATAATTATTGCAATTTTTCAATAACACCGATTCAAAATCCATCTGCTCCGAGTATAACGAACCCGTAAATTTAAACAAACTTTCTTCAATTCTTACTTGGTTATATCTATGCATCAAAAAGCAAGGGGCTATGAAATTATGACTAAGCCCGATAAATTATATTTGAATAATTCTAAAAAAAACGCCGCTTTGTTTATTATTTTATCGTTTCTAGGGGTGTTATAATAAGCTTAAACGATAAAATAATAAACAAAGCGGCGAAAAAGGTTTAAAAAATTTACCTTTTATTCTTCCGCGGATTTTTTAACCTGCAAAAGTTTTTTCGTTATATCTATGAAAAGAACCAAAACGCCTATGCTGAAAACTATATCTCCGGGCATCCTTAACCAGAGCCATATGTTGGTCTTTTCGTAAAAATAGATGCTTCTCGAATACCAGTAGCCGTGTTTAATCGAAGCAGCGAACTGCAAAAAGCCTTCCGGCAGGAAATTAAGAATAACCCATAAAATCATGCCTACGTTAAAACACCACAGGGCTGCCCTTCCGGCTCCTTCCGACCATTTGGAAGGTTCGACTATCATTCTAAGCACATAATAAGACAAAGCGATGCCAAGAAGGCCGAACACGCCGAATAAAGCGGTATGTCCGTGGTTTATCGTTAAATACTGCCCGTGTTCGTAGTAGTTTGCAAGGGGGGAATTAATCAACGAACCGAACACGCCGGCTCCAATAAAGTTCCAGAATGTCGAAGCTTCTAAATACTTAAACGACAAATCTTGCGGAAAATCTTTGCCTGCTTTTATGAGAATATTTTTCTCGAAAACCGCCTGCATCGTTAAAAGCAGCAGTGGAATAACCTCGAGAAACGAAAACATTGAGCCGAGCGCAATCCATATCGAAGCGTCGCCTATAAAGTAAAAATGGTGTCCCGTTCCTACTATGCCGCCTAAAAATATCAGGATTATTTCGAGTAGCAGGGTGTTTTCGATGGTAGTTCTTTTTACGAGTCCCTGCGAAAGAAAGAAATAACCGATAACGACGACTGCAAAGAATTCAAACGTCCCTTCGACCCATAGATGAACGACCCACCATCTCCAAAAATCGGTAATCGTCCAGTTTTTAAGTATCCATGCAAGCGGAAACATTCCGAATATATACATTATGCCGATAGTTACGGCGCTTATTAAAAGCAGTCTTTCGACGCTCCATTTATCGGCATTTTTTATGAAGTGTGGTTTTAACGCCCTGTAAAGTATTACTACCCACAAAAGCAAGCCTACGAATACTACGAGCTGATTAAGCCTCCCAAGTTGTAAATACTCGAGACCCTGATTGCCTATAAAAAACCATAAACCGTTATGGAAATATCCCTTTGCCCCTAAATACATCCCGACGAGAGCCGCAACTCCGTCGATTAACAGCGCCCACCACAGAAAATCGATTAAAAAAGACTGCCATTTTGCTTCTCTGCCGCCGCCTATATATTTTGATACGAATATGCCGGCGCCGAGCCAGGTGGAAGCTATAAACAGAATCGCAAGCTGGATATGCCACGATTTTACTATGTTAAACGGCAGCGCCGTCAGAGTATTAATTCCGAAAAAAGAAGCTCTTTCGGCATAATAATGGGCAAGGAGCATTCCGGCTATAATCTGCAAACCCAGCAAAAAAACTCCGAGAAAAAAGAATTTGGCGGATTTTTTCATCGAATGGGTAATTTTAAAATTATTCAAGTCCATGGGCTTCCAATTATCGAGAAGCGCAGGGGCTTCCTCCCAGCCGGGCGCGATATAGTTGAGGAAAAACCAGATGATAAGGCCGGCCAGAGCGATAAAAACGGTATATCCCGCAAAAGTCCAGGTATATAGATACGTCGGCGGAGTATTGCCGGCTCCAATGCTATAGGGCCAGTTGTTGGTATAAGTATGGCCTGCCCCTGGTCTTAAAGTCGAAGCGCTCCACGCCGCCCATGAATAAAATTCCGCTATTTTTTCTATATCGCGCTTTGAAGGAACTAAATCCTTGCCTATACCGAGATTTCGGTCGCCGTTTGTATATAGATTTTCTAATCTTTTTTGAATTTTATTAAAGGCGTATATCTCGCCGGGGGTGTACTTCAAAAGTTTGCTTGCGGGAGAAAATCTGTTTTTCTTTATTTTAGATATTACGAGGGATTTTATATAATCCTTATCCCTCGGCGAAATTTGCGCGTAAGGCTTTTTATAAAGCTTTCGAGCTTCAAAATCCCTGTAGTACTTAACCTCCCTGTGAATATACTGAGCGGTAAAATCTGGTCCGAAATACGCGCCGTTACCGTAAATAGAACCGTAATCCATAAGGTCGAACTCCTGAAACCTTGCCTTTCCGGCGACGATATCTTTTCCGTTAAAGACGGCCTTGCCCTTTTGGGTAACTATCTTAGCAGGTATAGGCGGCGCTCCGTAATATACCTTGAACGTTCCGTAAACTAATATGGCTACGAGAATAATAACAGTCAGCGATAAAGTAATTTTTAAAAATTTATTTACCGCTTTTTCGTCATAATAAATGCTTTTTTCCATAAGCCCTCCTCTTTTCATTTATTACAAGTTAATTTAATTAAAACGAATAACTATTCATTAATATTATGAATTTTATACTTTTCATCCTTCTTTTTACTTTTTTAATTATTTGCTTATTTATTTTTCCGTTTTATTTTTTATTTCCTGCGCTTTTTTCAGTTCCTCGGTTATAGTTTTTCTGTCTTCTTTGCTTAATTTATTAAACATCAATACGAAATACATGGTTCCGGACGGATACTTTAAAAAGTTATTAACGTTCTCCCTGTAAACCTTTTCGACGTCGGAGTATGCGCCGGATAGGTCCGGTCCGACGTGTCCGCCCTTAATGCCGAGAACTTTTATATTATGGCATCTGACGCATCCTAATTTATAAAATATATTTTCCCCTGCCGCAACGCTAACCTTTTTAGTATTTAATCCTATTCCGTCGGATACTTTTAAGGAATAATATAAACCTATAAGGGATAAAGCAACGATAAGAACAAACATCAAAAGAACGGGCGCCCATATGGTTAAAAATTTTTTACTTATTTTCGGCATAATAATAATACTATTTAATAAAACTCCGTTATAAATTTAAATTGGTTCGAGTTTATTAAATTATAAAAAATTTAAAAAATAAGCGTTATGACTTTTATCACATTTCATTTTTTATAAAATTATTTTATTAATGTGATAAAAATCATATATTAAACGTTTAAAATTCGGGATAATAAAATTATAAATTAAAAAATAAATAACGGAAATTTAAAATTCGGGGGTAAAAAAATGGGAACGGAAGGGAATAACGGCTCTATAACTTTGGACGTAACGGCTATAGAACCTAAATATAAACATTCGACGATATTTAAAATATTAGGGGAACTTGAACGCGGCAAAAGCCTTGTAATCGAAAACGACCACGACCCCAAGCCTTTGCATTATCAGCTTACCGCGGAGAACGGAGACGCTTTCGGATGGGAATATATTGAAAACGGGCCGGTTAAATGGGTCGTTAAAATTACAAAAAAATAAATAAAGGTTCATAAAAATTCAAGGGGGAAAATAAATGGAAAACAATGGGGATTCTTTGCTTTCAAAGAGCGTAGGCGAAATTGCATCGGAAAATCCCGAAAAAATAGGAATATTTAAAAAATATGGAATAGATTTTTGTTGCGGAGGGTCTAAAAGTTTAAAAGATGCATGCGAAGAATATGGTATCGACGGGATGCTTATAATTGAAGAATTAAATAAAGCCTGCAATTTGGAAGCGGACGACGAAAAAAATTTTTCGTTAAGTAAAAAAGTAAACGATTGGAACGTGAATTTTTTGATAGATTATATAATAAATATACACCATACATTTTTAAGAATACATATTCCCGAAGCGTCGGAATACGTTGAAAAAATTGCAAACGTCCACAGTAATCGTCATCCCGAACTTATAAAAATAAAAGAACTTTATACAAAAATGTCGGAAGCGTTGATTTTACATTTAGATAAAGAAGAAAAATTCTTGGCGGATATAAAAACCGGAAATTCTTCCGATACGAAAAAAGAAATAGGCGATGCCGTGTATTATCATGAATATGTCGGGCATATTCTTAAAGAAATGAATTTTTTAAGTTCGGGTTATTCTATTCCTCCAGACGCATGCGCTTCTTATAAACATGCGTACGAACTCTTAAGAGAGGTTTCGGACGATATTATGATCCATATCCATTTAGAAAACAACGTTCTTTTTAAGAAAATAGGATAACATAGCTATACGGCCGCAATCTTACCTCTATGCATATTCAACCTGTTTCTTATTCTTATTCTTTTCAAAAAATTTTAAGAGCGTGAAAATTAAGTATTTAATGCGCTTGAGCCCAGTTTTTAGCGACGCCTGTATTAACGGCCAAAGGAACCTCGGATAAGAGGTTATCCGCAGTCATTAATGGAATGACGATATTTTTAACATCGTTTACAACTTGTTCTTCGACTTCGAATATCAGTTCGTCGTGAACCTGAAGAATCATTTTTGCCGATTTTTTTAAATCGGAATCGTTTTGAAGGCTTTTATGAATATTTATCATTGCTATCTTAATTATATCTGCCGCAGTGCCTTGAATAGGAGCATTAATTGCCGCTCTTTCGGAAAACGAAGCTAAATTTTTGATTTTGGAATTAATATTTCCTATATAGCATCTTCTGCCGAAAGCCGTTCTGACAAAGCCGCCTGACCTTGCTTCGCCTATTGTTTTTTCCATATAGTCTTTAATGGCCGGATGATTTTTGAAATATAAATCTATATAGGCTTTTGCCTCTTCTGCGGAAATACCGAGTTCTTTAGACAGGCCGAAAGGGCTCATGCCGTAAATTATTCCAAAATTAATTACCTTTGCCTTTCTTCTCATTGCCGCGTCGACTTTGGAAAGATTGACCTTAAAAATTTCCGATGCCGTTTTTGAATGAATATCTTCATTATTTTTAAAACTTTCAATCAATGCCTTATCTCTGGAAATAGACGCCATAACCCTTAAATCGATTTGCGAATAATCGGCGGACAACAAAAGGCAGCCTTCCTTTGCGATGAAAGACTCCCTGATTTTTCCGCCTTCTATTCCGGAAACGGGAATATTTTGAAGGTTGGGGCTCTGGCTGGCAAGCCTGCCGGTAGAAGTGGTTATCTGGGAAAAAAACGTATGCACCCTGCCGTTTTTATCGATTTCCCTTAAAAGAACGTCCACGAACGAGGTCTTTAGTTTGACTTTGTTTCTATAAGACATTAGGCTGTCTATAAATAAAAGATAATCTTGAACTGTTTTATCGCCGCCGCCTCCGTTTCCAAAAAGCATTTCTAACTCGGATTTTAACGTCTGAAGGACTTCTATATCGGTGCTGTTTTTTTTGACCCTTTTAAATTTCATCTCATCGAACATAACTTCGCTAAGCTGTTTGGGGGAATTAATGTTAAATTCCCTCCCCGCAATTTTATGTATAATATTAGTTAATTTTTTTGAATCTAAATCCAAAGAAACCGATAGAGACATAAGCATGTCTTTATCTACCTCAAAACCGGTTTTTTCCATTTCCAAGAGCACGGCGGAAAGAGGCATATCGACGTCGTAAAACAGCCTGTTTAAGTCGGAATCTTTTTCTAATTCCGACTTTAGTATTTTGAACAGATAATAAGCCTTATAAGCATAATTGTTTAATTCTTGCGGTTGGACGGCCGCAAGCCGGTCTTTAAATTCGGTTTCTATGTCCATAAAACTATGTGAATGTTTTATGGGGTTTAAAAGATAGGAAGCAATTTTTATATCGAAATAAAGATTGTTTAACTCTATTCCGTTATTTTCTAAAAATAGTTTTATGTCGTTAAGCCCGTAACCTACCTTAAAAACCGAATTATCATTAAATAAATTTATAATCATTTTGTCGCCTAAAATATCTTTAAAATTGATTACCTTTGAGCCGGTTTCTTTCGAAAATATATAAACGGCATTCGACTCGCCGTCGAACAGCTCTTTATTTTTATCGCTAAAATCTATATAAATAGAAAGAGATTCATCGTCTTCTGAAATATTAATGGCCGGATGATTATCCGGATTTTTTTCTTTCCCGTTTATTTCACCCAGGTCTTTAATTAAGGAATTAAACTCAAGTTCTTTAAAAACATCGTAAAGCCCTTCTTTGTTCTTTTCTTTTAATAAAAAATCTTCAAGCGAATTAAATTTTTTATTATTTTCGGCTGAAATTTCGGAAAAAGGCGTAAAATATGCTTTTTTTAAATCTATATCTTGATAAAACGATGCAAGCTCCAAACTTTTATATGCGTCTTCCATATAAATAGACAATAACTCTTTAAGTTTTGCCTTTCTAATAAAATCTAAATTTTTATAAATACCGGCTAAATTATGGTAGTCTTTTATCAGGCTAAAAGCGGTTTTATCCCCTATTCCCTTAATTCCCGGTATATTATCCGACGCATCTCCCATAAGCGCCAAAACATACCTGTATTCTTCCGGTTTTATCCCGTTTTCTTCCTCGAAGCTTTTATCGGTTATAATTTTATTTTTAAGGGCATCGTATATAAAAACCTTGTCGGATAACAACTGCTTTAAATCCTTATCGCTGCTTACTATGCAAATAATTACCGAACTTCCCTCGAATATTTTAACGATGCGCGCAATTAGATCATCGGCTTCATAACCGTCAAGCCTGAATGTTTCAAATCCCAGCAGGTAAGAAATACCGGTAAGATAACCCACCTGCGAAACTAAGTCTTCAGGCATGCCTTTTCTGTTTGCTTTATATGCTTCGTACGACTGCTTCCTAAAACTCTCTTTAGAGTCGAAAAGGCAGGCCCCATATTTTATATCAGATTCTTTAATCAACTTCATAAGCATTCTGGTATATCCCAAAGCGGCGCCGGTCGGATTGCCTTTAGAATTTGTGAGCGGAGGGAGGGCATAATATGCCCTATAAAAATAGGAGCTCGAATCTATTAAAAAAAGATCGGCTTTAATGCCGTCTTTTAGGTTTTTATCCATGTTTTTGGACGTCTATTACCCGGGTAAAAGCAAACCTGTCCCCAATTCTTTCGCCTTCGGGGCTTTTTATAATAAAATATATTTCGGTTGCATATATAACCAAACTTACGGTTACAAGAAGAAAGTAGCCGACGAACGGAATAAAAGCAAAGAGCATCGGAACGGCGACAAAAGAATTTCTTATTATGGATTCTTTAAACTCCGGCTGTTTTTCATCAAGAACGGTTATCACTTTTAAGCCTATAATTCTTTTACCCAGACTCGCACCGTCAAAAAACCCGTCGGAAATTAAAATATAAAGAACTCCCGCAAGGTAACCGTAAGGATAAAACATTTCGCTTAAAAAACCGAAAATTAACAAATCTATTGTTTTTGCTATAAACCTGTGAAGAACGTTAGCTTTTTTATCCATAAATTAATTTATCCTAAAAAAATTATTTATCCCTCGTTAAAACGGTTCTGCTTCTTACCGGCTCATAGATGCAGTAAGGCTCTTCTTCCATATAGTTTCCTTTTTCGTAATAAGCCCTTGCCCTGCATCCTTCGCATACTTTTTTGTATTCGCAAATTCCGCATTTTCCCTTTAAAAGTTCCGTGTCCCTTAAATTAAGAAAAACCTCCGAGCCGCTCCAAATTTCCTCTGCAGATTGCTTGGTAACATCTCCCGCCTGAACCGGAAGATAACCGCAGGGCTGAACTATACCTTTTCTTGAAATAAACATAACGCCGCTTCCGGCCAGACAACCTTTGGTCACCGCATTCATGCCGTGCGTTTCAGGAGTTATTTTAATGCCGGCATCTTTTGCCTTTTTATGCATTATCCTAAAAAAATGAGGGGCGCAAGTCGCTTTAAGCTCCATTTTGCCCTTTAATTCCATAGTCTTATCGTAAAACCACGAAAGTATATCTTCGTATTTTTGCTTATCCAACATTTGAGAATCGGCTATCTGGACTCCGCATCCCACAGGCACGAGCATAAATATATGAAGCGCTTTTATGTTGTTTTTCAAAGCCAATTCAAGAATATCCTTTACTTCATTTTCGTTATGCCTTGATATGGTAGTATTTATTTGAACCTCTATTCCTTCGTTTTGCAAATTTTTTATTCCGTTAAAAGCGCTGTCGAAAGAGCCTGGTATCATCCTAAAAGTATCGTGGGTGCGCGCGTTAGAACCGTCAAGACTTATGGAAACTCTTTTTATTCCGCTTTCCTTAATGCGTTTTGCCGTACCTGCGTCAACAAGGGTTCCATTAGTTGCAAGGGCTACCCTTAAACCTTTTCCGGCGGCATATCCTGCTATTTCAAAAATATCGTCCCTGTAAAGCGGTTCTCCTCCTGTTAAAATTAGTATAGGGCTGCTAAACGTGCAAAGTTCGTCAATCACGTTAAAACATTTTTCGGTGGGAAGCTCGTCTTCCTGTCTTTCGGTCCTGGCCTCCGCCCTGCAATGGATACATTTTAAATTACATCTTGCGGTAAGTTCCCAGAAAACCAATCTTAGTTCGTTTTTTTTCGGCATCCCGCCATGCATAGCGCCCGGATATCCGCCCTGTCCGGCAGTATTCCCCATATTGGAAGGGCGGCTCAAGAAATGCCGGGCATCGGTATTATTATTTTGCATCATCGTATATCTCCTCATCCGTCAAATAACAAGCAGGGTCAGGCGCCCATAAATCGCCCTCTTTAGCTTCAGACCTTACGCGAAAATTACCGTTACAAATATCGAGCCATTTACAGTTTTTACACTTTCCCTTTACGTATTCCTTTTTGTTTTTAAGCTGTTTCATTAACGGATTGGAGGTATCCGTCCAAATTTCGCTGAATTTTCTTTCTTTGACGTTTCCGAAGGAATTATGCCTCCAAAACTGGTCTGCATAGACTTCGCCGTTCCAGCTTACGCATCCTATTCCAACCCCGGAACTGTTGCCGCCGTTCATTTTAAGCAGGCTCATGACATTAGCCGCTTCTTCCGTTTTTCCTTCTTTTAAAAGCTTTAGGTAAATATAAGGGCCGTCGGCATGATTATCGACGGTAAGGACCTCTTTTTGATTATCTCTGGAATATACTTCTTTAGTAAATTCAAGTATAGTATCGACGGTGTTTCTCGTTTCTTCGTGAGATAAATCTTCTTCCATCAACTTAGTTCCTCTTCCCGAATAAACAAGGTGATAAAAGCATACTCTTGGAATATTTTCTTCTTCCAGCAATTTAAAAATACCAGGAATTTCGCCGGCGTTTCTTTTATTTATGGTAAATCTAAGCCCTACCTTGATTCCTGCTTCTTTAGCATAGTTTATGCCGTTAATCGCTTCCTTAAAAGCGCCTTTTTTGCCCCTGAACCTGTCGTGTACGGATTCGAGCCCGTCAAGGCTTATGCCTACATACGACAAGCCGACTTTTTTTAATTCCAGGGCAAGTTCTTTAGTTATAAGGGTGCCGTTTGTAGAAATAACCGCCCTCATGCCTTTCGACTTTGCATAAAAACACAGGTCGAGAAAATGTGGATGCATTAAAGGTTCGCCTCCCGAAAAAAGCATAACCGGCGACCCGAAAGCGGAAACGTCATCTATGAAAGCCTTTCCTTCTTCAAGCGAAAGCTCGTCGTTGTACTGAACGTTTTTAGACTGGGAATAGCAGTGAACGCAGTTTAGATTGCATGTTCTCGTCATATTCCAGACTATTACCGGTTTTTTATCTTCCGAAAACTGCAAAAGATGCGAGGGCAGCTTGCTCGACATGCGCCCGTACCTAATAGCATCAGAAGCATGAACGCCGCCGCAGTAAAGTTTCGAAATTCCTATCATTTATATCGTTTCCTTTTTACTTTTTTATTTTTCTATCGGCAATTTTTGGTTTTAATGTATTATAAAATTCTACTATGCCGTCGACCAAAGAATCTATATTAACGTCTTTAGATATTATATCAGATTTTATACCGAATCCCAACGCATACTCGGCAGTCTTTTTTCCTATGCTTGCAAATCTGACGCCTGACCTTATAACTTTTTTTAAAAGCCCTTTTTCGATATTTTCCAGCTCCTTAGTAAAATTCTCGACTGTTGAATAGCTCGTAAAAGTTACGATAAGCGATTTTAAGTCTAAATTATCCGGCAAACCTATATTTTTACCAATTTTTTTATTTTCATTAAACGCAAAAATTTTGCCCAGCGATTCTTTCGAATCTTCCGGCAATACGGTTTCGTAAACCGGCAAATTTTCTAAATCGGATCCTTTAGACTCGAGAAATTCGGGAAGTTCTCTATTAATTTTTAAAGCCTGGGGAAAAAGAATTTTTTTTCCATTAAGGTCGGTATCTTTTAATATGTCTATTATTCCTGTCTGCGAAGGTTCGGTTGGAACAATATCTGGAACTATACCATATTTTTTCAACTCGGAAGAAGAAACTTTGCCTAAGGAAATAATTTTCTTGCCGGAAAGCGCTCTGACATCGATTCCTTTTGAAAAATAATGTTCAAAAAATGCTGAAACAGCGTTTGCGCTGGTAAAAATAAGATAGTCGTATTTTCCGATATTTTCAACCGCACTATCGATTTTAGCCATATTTACGCCGTCGCCGTCTTTCAAAATCTTTATAAGCGGCAGGCTAATTACAAAAGCGCCGAGTTTTTTAAGTTTCTCCGACAGGGTATCTGTCGTCTGCCCCTCGCCTCTGGTAACAATCACTTTTAAACCGGATAACGGCCTGTTCTCGAACCAATTTAACGCGTTTCTCAATTTTACTACATTGCCTACTATTAATATAAGCGGGCTTTTAAATCCCCTTTTTTCGGTTTCGCCCGCTATAGTGCCTAACGTTGCGGCCGCGGCTTTTTGATTTAATGTAGTCCCTTCCTGAATAACGGCACATGGAGTATTTTTATCCTTTCCGGCTTTAATTAAATTTTTAGTATTGGAATCTAAATTTTTATATCCCATAAGTATGACTATGGTATCGGCTCCCGCTAACCCTTTCCAATCTATGGTGCTTTTTTCTTTATGGTCGCCCTCATGTCCGGTAACGATTGCTACGGTAGAAGCATAATCCCTGTGGGTCAAAGGTATTCCGGCATAAGCCGGAACGGCAAAAGACGACGATATTCCGGGTATTATTTCAAAAGGAATGTTGTCCTTAAAAAGCCTTTCCGCTTCCTCGCCGCCTCTTCCAAAAAGATAAGGATCTCCTCCTTTAAGCCTTAATACGATATTATTGTTTTTTGCTTTTTCGGCAAGAAGCTCGTTTATGGAATATTGCGACAGAACGTGGTTTGAAGACCTTTTTCCCGCATAAATTATTTCGCATCCCTCTTTGGCGTAAGACAATATCTCCTCCGAAATCAAGCTATCATATACTATTACGTCCGCCTCGCCCAATATCCTTCTCGTTTTTAAAGTAAGGAGTTCCGGATCGCCCGGTCCTGCGCCCGCAAGATAAACTTTCCCCCGTTTAGCGTTGTTCTTAAGTTCTTGCTTAATATCTTTTTTAATTTCTTTCGCCTTCATTAAAATTTGTACCGTTCTTCTTAAAATAAAAAATTATTAACCATATGTTGTTTTTATTAGCTATTATTCTTGCTTAATATTTCAAAAGCGCCTTTACTTATTAGTTTTAAAGCTAAACTTTTTCCAGCGCTTTCATAATCGTCTTTTTTACCTTCAAAATCCCCCTCTAAATATTCGCCTTGAACGTTAGAAACGAAACCTTTAATACGCAAAACATCGTTTTTAACATAAGCATAGGCTCCCACAGGAGAAGCGCATCCGCAGTTTAGTTCCCTTATGCAGGCTCTTTCGGCAAAAACAGCCGCATAGGTTTCCTGGTCGTTTAAAGGGGCGATTTTTTCTTTCATATCCTCCCTGCCGGTTCTATGCTCAATGGCTATTGCGCCCTGACCGCACTGGGGAATAAATTTAACGGGGTCTAAATATACGCCTATGTTATTTTCGAGATCAAGCCTTATTAGTCCGGAAGAGGACAAAACTATAGCATCGAAAAAACCTTTTTTAAGCTTCTCTATCCTCGTATCTATGTTTCCCCTTAACGGTTCGAATATAAAGTCGTCTCTTAATCTTGCCATTAAAGACCTTCTTCTTAAGCTTGAAGTTCCCACGATTGCGCTTTTTTTTAACAGTCCCGCAAAATTTCCGGAATAATTTTCTAAAGATTTTTTAGGTTTAGCGCTTAAAATTACGCAGTCTCTCGGATCGTCCCTTTTTAAAACTGCGCCTAAGGTTAAACCGTCAGGTACGAGCTGCGGAACGTCTTTTAAGCTGTGAACCGCGATGTCGATTTCTCCGCTAAAAAGCGATTCTTCTATTTCTTTAACAAACAGGCCTTTGCCTCCGAAGCTGCTCAAAGATGCGTTTAAAATCTTGTCGCCCGATGTTTTTATAGCTATTATTTCTATATCTATGCCTTCATCCTTTGCATTCTTTCCGCTACATTGCGCTGTAAGCCTCTCTTTCACTAAGTTAGCCTGATACAGCGCAAGCTTACTGCCTCTCGTCCCTATTTTAAGTTTCAAAATTTACCTTTTATTTTATTTCACAAGTTTTATTTTGGTTTTATTATCCGCCGCTTCTAAGCGGTATTTCCTTGCGGCTTCATTTTCTTTTTCAATCCCGTTTTCGTCTTCCGTTAAATCTATCGAATCTAAGTTAAAAAGGGCTTTTATAGCCTTAAGCGAATTTACGCCGTCAGTCTCGGAAGAAGATTTTTTAATAAGCATGGTAGGCTCGTGGAGTATCTTGTTGGTCAAAGAATTTATTATTAAGTCCTTTTCGTTTTTGTCGCCTATATGCATCGATAATTCCGTTTCGAGTATGTCTTTTATTTTATTTCTTAACGAAATTATAACAGGCACCGCATTTAAGGATTCCTTCCAGTCCATAAACTCTTTGGCGGCGATATCTACGAGTTTCTTTGCCTCCTCGGCTTCCTGATTTCTGATTTCCATATTGTTCTCTATCATCCTGCCGATATCGTCGATATCGAACAGATAGACATTCGGTATCTTATTGATTTCAGGGTCGATATTCCGCGGCATGGAAATATCTATTAAAAATAACGGCCTTTGTTTTCGTATTTTTATTAGCGGCTTAATATCTTCGTATTTCAAAACATAGTCTTCGGAACCGGTGGAACATAAAACTATATCGAAGTTCGGAAGAAGCTTATAATATTCCGAAAAATCTATGACGTTTAATTGCTCTTTTTCTGCCACCCCAAAAGATTCCTCTACAAACCTTAGCGCCTTCTCTTTAGTCCTGTTTGTAATATAAATATTCTTTAACCCGTATTTTATAAAATGTTTCACTGTAAGTTTACCCATCTCTCCGGTTCCCAAAAAAAGAACTTTTTTTTCTTCCAATACGTTAAAAATCTTCTTCGAAAGCTCAACCGCGGCATAACTGACCGACACAGGGGAAGCCGCTACTTTAGTTTCCGTTCTTACCGTTTTTGCACAATTAAAAGCCTTATGAAATAATTTGTTTAAAAGCTGTCCGCTTGCTTTTAGCCCGCACGCTTCGTTATATGCCACTTTAAGCTGTCCGAGTATCTGCGGTTCGCCTACAATCATGGAATCCAAGCTGGACGCTACGCAAAATAAATGCTTTACGGCACCCTCATTTAGGTACATATAAAAAATATCTTCTTTCGCGGCATCTCCGAAAAAATATTTCGCAACGTAATTTTTAACTACATGTCCGCCTTTACCTGGCGCCCATGAAGACAAACTCATTATAAATTCCGACCTGTTGCAAGTCGTCAAAACTACTATCTCTTTAATAAAAGGTCTGCCGAATTCGTCTTTTACGGCTAACAGTTCGTTTGTAAAATCCTTTCTCGACTCTAATGAGAGAAGTTTTTTGGAAACGCTTTCTCTTTCATGTATTTCCGCCGATTTATGACTTAATCCGATTATTAAAATATCCATAATATATTATTATAATTATAAAAAATTAATTCATTCTAATCCATGAAACGACGGAAATAAATAAAAAGAAAAACTTAAACTAAAAATAATAAACAAAAAACCTATAACGCTTAAAATAGCGGCCTTTTTCCCCCTTAAACCTTT
Organism: bacterium; assembly: GCA_027319095.1. Classification (GTDB taxonomy): domain Bacteria; phylum SZUA-79; class SZUA-79; order Acidulodesulfobacterales; family Acidulodesulfobacteraceae; genus Acidulodesulfobacterium_A. Next base: position 44,221 of record DAHVNW010000014.1, read on the forward strand.
GGCCATCCTTTCGTGCAGCAAAACGGCATAAATAAGCCACGTTATTAAGGACATAATTTCGATAGGTTTTGCGACAATAACAATCTTAAACAAAGCTGCGGATAAATAAATTCCCATAACTATACCTACGGTTATAAACGGAAACCCTATTTTTAAACACTGGTAATTAATGTTATCCAAAAGTTCTAAATTATATCTCCTGCCGGAACGTATGGCTTCAGGCAGAGACACGCTTTCCAGATTTAAAATTTTCAAGTTTTTTTTGTTCTTAATCTTCCTTTCTTGAAAAATATATATTAAAGAAACTATAAATGCAAGGGCAAAGAGGGAATCGCCTATTAATATAAGAATAATATGGGTTAAAAGTATAGTTTTATATGCGCCTATAATAACCGGCTTTATAAGAACGTGCGGAACGAAAAAACCTATTATTAAATTTATCGCTACTAACGGAGCGATAAATAAAAGAATATACTCGACCTTATAAAAAATGCCGAACAAAACGGCTATAAACATTAAAATCCATGCGTTGAAAAATACGAACCTATCGATATGAACCGGAACAGTCAACCCTTTGATGTCAAAAAATAAAAAAAATATTAAGCTTTGTATAACAAATCCGGCATAAATTAAATAAATAAAAATTTTATAAATTTTTTTTTCTTTCGGCAAAAAAATAAAATACGAAAAAATGTATATAAATGCAGGAATTAAATAAAGTTCTTTAAGCATTATTTTTATGCCCCATTAATAAAATTGCTTATAAAAAAACTTATATCAGAAAATCTTTTGTCTCTTACAAGCTCAAAAAGATCGGAATTTATTAATTCGTCGAATAATTTTTGATTCTTTTT
>DAHVNW010000150.1 GCA_027319095.1 bacterium
AACGCTCGATAAACATTTCAATGATATAAAAAACTTTTTAAAAATTAAAGTGGACGGAATAAGGACGTAATAAATCTTATAAATAATTCAGAAACCTATTAGGGTTGTATTAATTTATTGTGTATATCGTAAAATAAAATTGACCCCTTTCGTCATTTAAAATTGACCCCATTTTAAACTAAAATTAATTTTCAAATTAATCTATAATCTTCTTCTATATTGAGTAATGTTGAGTAAATATTTAACTTAATTTTAGAAGGAGGTTTAAAAAAGAGGTGATAAGCATGTATAAATGGGCTTTAGTAAAAAAACTAAATAATGACGCCTTTTTTGCTAAAAATAAAAACTAATCTATAACTAATTAATCCATACCCTCCAATTAACATTAAAACAACATTGTTTTGAAATACAATTTATTTTTAATAATTTATAATTTAATTAAACGTTCGGCAGGTCGGACGAATAAATTATAGTTTATTAAATTTAATTAATTTAAATTAATTTTTAGGAGGGTAAAATGGAAAAAACGAAATTAAAAACAAAA
>DAHVNW010000151.1 GCA_027319095.1 bacterium
TATAGCCGCTATAGGGAAAAAGTATAATATACCCGTTATGGAAGACCTTGGTTCCGGAAGTTTCGTCGGTTTGGAAAAATTCGGACTGCCTTATGAACCTACGGCACAGGAAGTCGTCGATACCGGAGTAGATATCGTTACGTTCAGCGGAGATAAGCTTCTCGGAGGACCTCAGGCAGGAATCATAGCCGGAAAAGCCGGATATGTCGATATGATCGCTTCAAACCCTTTGAGCAGGGCATTCAGAATAGACAAGATGACGCTTGCCGCGCTGGAAGCGGTTCTGTTCGAATATTTAGATACGGAAAGAGCCGTTAAAAATATTCCGACCCTTTTTCTTATAGCTCAGACCGAAAAAGAAATAAGAAAAAAAGCGGTAAAACTTTTAAATAAAATTAAAAAATCATAAAAAAAATTTATTAAAAAATAACTAAAAACATTTTGAAAAATAATAATTGATAAATCAAATTTTAAAAAAAATTCAATTTTTAAAAAATCAATTAAACTTAAAATAAAAGTTTCAAATAAAATTAAAAGAAAATTA
>DAHVNW010000152.1 GCA_027319095.1 bacterium
AGTAGGCTGTTTTTTTAATTTTTCCTCTTTTTCGATAAATTTCGGCTCTTTTATTTTTTCTACGGATTGAACTTCACCTTTAACATCTATTTTTGATTTCTTTTTTATAGTTTTAGGCTTGACTTCGGCTTCTTTTTTAGTCATTGCACGTTTTTTCTTAGCAGACGAATGAGATTTCTTTTCGCTTATTACGTGTCTGGCTATTTCATTAAGTTTTTTAATATTGGATGATTTAACGAAATCGGTTTTTACGGCTTTATGCGTCGTAAAACTGTAATTAAAAATTTCGAAATCGAATACGCACGGCGCGTATTCTTTAAGTATCGACTTACTGCTTAAGGTTATCGCGGAATAATCTATAATATCTATACCGTAATGATTTTTTAACCGTTCAAAAAAACTGCCGGCAAAATGTATAAATTCATCCTGGTCGTTAAATTCAGGCATAGCATTAAATTCTTCGTTATAAAACAGTATCCTGCCTTCAAAAACAGGTTTAAATATGCTGGACAATCGTCTTTGATTGAATTTTATACAGTCT
>DAHVNW010000153.1 GCA_027319095.1 bacterium
GTTGGTCGCCCTCGAGGGTCCAAGCGGATCGGGAAAGTCCACCCTGCTCCAGCTGCTCGGCGCGCTCGACCAACCGGCATCGGGCACGATCGAGCTGGCCGGCACCGACCTCTTGAAGCTCAACGATCGCGAGCCCACCAGGCTCCGGGCACAGCGGATCGGCTTCGTATTCCAGAACTTCAACCTGATCCCGACGCTTACCGCCGCCGAGAATGTGGCCATCAGATCGCCCCGAGGGACTGGCGGCTTTAGCCGTCAGGGGAATCGGGACTCGGTCCCAAGGCCCGACCGTCCCTGCCGCTGTCGTAGCCAGGCGGTAGACCTGTGATCGCATGGTTGATCCTCGCTTTCGTCGTTCTGCGGGTGGGGTATCGTCGTTCCGGCTGCACCTGGCGTGGTGCCCGAGGTAACGGCGCTGACTGTTGGTCGGCCGGGTGGCGACCCGCTTGGATGGGCTGTTGAGCGAGATCGCTGCCGAGAACGGCTGGCAGATCGTCGCCCGAGAGGTTATGTGCGACCACGTCCAGTGAAGTGACGGATG
>DAHVNW010000154.1 GCA_027319095.1 bacterium
CTCTTACGGCGGCACGCAAACTTGGCGTAGATATCGAATGGCCTAAACAATATCTAAGGGCTAAACTTTGATTTAAATTAAAAATATCGTCGCCTCTTCTTTTTTTATCGGTCTTTTTAGGATAAAGTCTTAGGGTTTCTTTTACCGCGAATAATACGCTTCAAGTTGTGTTAATTTATCGGGACGTTATAATTTGGTGCCGAAGGGGGGGAATCGAACCCCCATGGGATTGCTCCCGCCGGATTTTGAGTCCGGTTATGATTTTTTATAAGTTATTAATTTTAAAGAGTATTTATGCTTATGAAAAATATGCCTATGTGAAAATCCGGCCATCATTCAGCATACTCGCTATTTTTAATTTTGTATAAAATGTCACGTCTGCCATTTTTTTATAGGCAATTCATCTTCGTATGATTTCAACTATGCTTTCTATAATTTGATTGACCTTATTTTTCGTAAGATTACCGATTTTATAAAGGATAATATTGCCGTCGGCTGTAAATATTCTATTAGGTCTTATGTTGCTCGATTGTTTT
>DAHVNW010000155.1 GCA_027319095.1 bacterium
AATTGACTTTTGAATAATGGTGTGAATAATGGTGTCATGAATAAGAATAATGATGTCAGATTTATTTATTATCTCACTCCCGCCTGTGTTTGCAGGTTTTTATCAAATTTTATTTCTCCAATATTAAAGACAGTAGGCGATTGAAAAAAGTTCTAATTATAAGAAAATTAAACAGCTATCGGAAATTGACTTATATGCATAAATAATTGCATAATAATACAATAGAGCTTTTCGATGTGCAATTATGGACGCTCGATAAAAGATTGAATAATATTGCCGAAAAAATTTTGCCTTAAATTATTAGTCCATTATATGTTCTATGGTTTGAAAAAATAGTTTGAAACTAACCGCGTAGGAATGTATAATTAAAGTAGGAGATGATAAACAAAAATGGAAAACGTAAAAATATTGCCTAAAGGGCAGATAACTATACCTGTAGAAATCAGGAAGAAGCTAAACATAAAAGAAGGGGATATTGTATCTTTAGAAAACACGCCTGACGGGATTATTATGAAAAAAGGAATTACGCTTTTTG
>DAHVNW010000156.1 GCA_027319095.1 bacterium
AAATGAAGAAAGGAGGGCATGAAATGATTAAAAAATTTAATTTTTCTAAGATTTTGCCGTCGTTTTTTATAATTTTAGGCTTAGGTTACTTTGTTTTTTCTGGCATACCGGTAAAAAAAGTTTATGCTTCTGGTATGTTTGGGCTTGAAGTTAAAGGCGGGGCATACTTTCAAAACCTTTCGGGACATTTAGCCGTAGGAAACGGAGGAACGGTTATAACGCCTTCCCTTTTGGGGCTTCAAACTACAAAGACGGAGCCCATGTTAAAAGTCGCTCTGTATTTATTGTACGACAATAGAATTTCTTTTACGTACGTGCCATACTTATATAGCGGTTCTACGACGATATCGCAGAAAGTTTATTTTAACGGTCAGACGTATTCTAAGAGCACTCCTGTAACTTCAAAACTTCATCTATACAGTTACAAAATGTTTTACGACCATAATTTCGAGATAAACAGATATGCCTCGGTAGGTCTGGGAGTAGGAGTGGACGTTATTACCGCTAAAACCGAATTAGATTCGCCGAATGTTT
>DAHVNW010000157.1 GCA_027319095.1 bacterium
ATTATTACGGATACAGGGTGATAACAAGGACGGGAGCATACGTCGGGACGGTGTTCGTTTATATATTAAACGGGATAAAACTGGAAGCGATAATGAAGTTTTAAAGATTATACATAAACCTGAGCATTAAAAATATTAAATTATATGGCAAAAAATAAACATAAAGAAATAAATTACAAAAAACTCGTTACCATAGAAAACATTCAAAAATGCTTTGCTAATGCAAATATGTTATTTTATGAATCAAAACTTGTAATGAGACGCCAGACAAAATTTGTTTTATTAGAAATAAGCCTTGAAGAATATATTAAGGCATGGGCTATATTTTTTCTTTTGTTTAAAGATGAGATATTAATGTTGAAAGATTTATTAAATACTATTGAATTTAAAAATAAAGAAAAAATTAATGATTATTTTAAAGATCTATCGGAAATAATTTATGAATTGTCCCAACCTGATATAACAGAAATTTTTAGAACTCATAAAATAAAGTTACTGTATGCGGAAAAACTTTTGAATTTTTTCAATGTAAT
>DAHVNW010000158.1 GCA_027319095.1 bacterium
TCCCTGTCGGATTCGTCGCGAAGGTCGGATATTCCTTCGAGCTTTTTTTCTTTTACGAGTTCTGCTATGCGTTCAAGTATTTTCGACTTGTTGACCTGGTAAGGTATCTCGGTAATAATTATTTTTGCTTTTTCAAAATGATATTTAGCCCTTACTTTGACGAGTCCTCTTCCGGCGTTAAAATAATTATTGATTCCGGAATAACCGTAAATAATGCCTCCGGTAGGAAAATCCGGACCTTTAATTATTTGCATAATGTCGTCTATGCCGCATTCCGGATTATCAATATAATAAAGAACGGCATCCACGGCTTCAGTAAGGTTATGCGGGGGTATATTTGAAGACATGCCGACGGCTATTCCCGACGAACCGTTAACTAAAAGATTCGGAAATTTAGCCGGTAAAACTGCTGGTTCCTGCAAAGAACCGTCATAGTTCGGAGTAAAATCTACGGTTTCAAAATCTATATCGTCAAGCAGAAAAGAGGAAAGCTTAGTCATCCTTATTTCCGTATATCTCATAGCCGCAGGCG
>DAHVNW010000159.1 GCA_027319095.1 bacterium
TTATAATACATTCGACATGCCTTGTTCACGGCGCCAGAATGGCGCCTTCAGGCGCGCTTGTCACAAGCCTTGCGTACTGTGCAAGGAGCCCCCTCCTGTGCTTTGGCTCCGGCTGCTTCCACTCCTTCCTTCTGCGCTCGATCTCTTTGCTATCCACCAAAAGTTCCAGCTTCCCATTATCGCAGTCTATGCTTATCATGTCGCCGTCCCTGACCAGTGCAATTGGCCCCCCGGCAAACGCCTCCGGAGCGACGTGCCCTATCATGAGGCCCCTGGTCGCCCCTGAAAATCTTCCGTCAGTAATTAGCGCTACGCTTTCTCCGAGTCCCTTGCCTATTATCTCCGCAGTGACTGAAAGCATCTCCCTCATGCCAGGCCCTCCCTTCGGCCCTTCATATCTTATCACGACTACGTCGCCCTCAGCAACTTTGCCGTTTGCGACGCCATCAAACGCCTCCTCTTCCGAATCGAATACTTTCGCCGGGCCTTTGTGCTTGAGCATCTTAGAAGCTGCGACCTTTATTACTGCG